>CAYOGO010000098.1:0-5244 GCA_964403405.1 uncultured Lachnospiraceae bacterium
TGTATGGCAAAGGTAAGAGGCAGTAAATTTAACAAAAAGCTCGTAAGCGTTATAGGTGATTCCACATTCATGCACTCGGGTGTTACGGGTCTTATAGATATAGTTTACAACAAGGGCAATAATACCGTTATAATATTGGACAATTCAATAACGGGCATGACGGGTCATCAGGATAACCCAACAACGGGCAAAACCATAAGAGGTGAGGCAACAAAGCAGGTAGATCTGTTAAAACTTTGTCAGGCTGTGGGAATAGATCATGTTGTTGTGGCAGATCCCTTTGATGTTAAGAACTTTAAAAAGGTAGTAAAGGAAGAGGTCGAAAGGGAAGCACCGTCCGTAATAATAGCACAGCGCCCCTGTGCATTACTCAAAACGGTAAAATATACGGGTCATTGCAAAATAACGGATAAGTGCAAAAAATGTAAGGTCTGCATGAAGCTTGGTTGTCCTGCCATAACATTGAGGGACGGTGCCGTGGTGATAGATACAACACAATGTAACGGTTGCGGATTGTGTACAAATGTATGTCCGTTCGGTGCGATTGAAAAGGAAGACAATTAAGGTCTTGTTTCGGAAAGGTAAATTATACAATGAGTACAAAGAATATAATGATCGTCGGTGTAGGCGGACAGGGAACGCTCCTTGCAAGCCGTATACTCGGCAATACTGTAATAAATGAGGGCTATGATGTAAAGGTCTCAGAGGTACACGGAATGAGTCAGCGTGGCGGAAGCGTTGTAACCTACGTTAAATTCGGTGATAAGGTGTATTCTCCCATCATAGATAAGGGTGAAGCCGATATTATATTGGCGTTTGAATTGCTTGAGGCATACAGAGCGTTGCCGTACCTTAAAAAAGACGGAAAAATGATAATCAATGCGCAAAAGATAGACCCTATGCCAGTTATAACCGGTGCGGCAAGGTATCCCGAGGATATAGAAGATAAAATATCATCCGAGGCAAATGCGGAGATCATCGACGCGCTTGCTCGTGCAAAGCAGGCGGGAAATATTAAGGCGGTAAATGTTGTGCTGATAGGCGTTATGGCAAAAAATACGGAGATCCCGTATGAAAATTGGGTAAAAACGATCAAGGAGACCGTGCCGGAAAAATTTCTTGAAGTTAACCTTAAGGCATTTGAGCTTGGCTATAACAGCTGACACGATTTTGATAATGGAGAATATAAGATGATATTGAATCCGCAGTTAGAATGTATGCCACGTGAGGAGCTTAAAGGGCTTCAGTCGGAAAGACTTATCTGGCAGGTTAAAAGAATGTATGAAAATGTGGAATGTTTCCGCAAAAGAATGGATGAAAAGGGTCTTAAGCCTGAGGATATCCACGGTATTGAGGATCTGAGCAAGCTGCCCTTCTCATATAAGAGCGACCTCAGGGATTACTATCCTTATGGTCTGTTTGCAGTACCGCTTGATGATATCGTACGTGTTCATGCTTCATCGGGTACAACGGGAAAGAGAATAGTAGTCGGATATACAAGGAAGGATCTTGAAACATGGTCGGATTGCTTTGCGAGAATGCTTGCGGCACTCGGTGTTACAAATAAAGATGTTGTGCAGGTATCCTACGGTTACGGTCTGTTCACGGGTGGTCTTGGTGCACACCAGGGTGCTGAAAGGCTTGGCTGTACGGTAGTACCGATGTCGTCGGGCAATACGGCATTGCAGATACAGACAATGATAGATTTTGGCAGTACTGTGCTTTGCTGTACGCCGTCTTATGCACTCTATCTCGGTGAAGAGATCGAGAAAATGGGTGTAAAGGACCAGCTTAAGCTAAAGGTCGGCATTTTTGGTGCGGAGCCTTGGACGGAGAGCATGAGAAAAGAGATCGAGGCAAAGCTCGGCATAAAGGCATACGATATATACGGACTTTCCGAAATATTGGGTCCGGGTGTTTCGGGCGAATGCGAATACCAGAACGGTATGCATGTATGGGAGGATAATTTTATCCCTGAAATAATCGATCCCGATACGGGCGAGGTGCTTCCTGAGGGAGCAACGGGCGAGCTTGTTTTCACAACGCTCACAAAGGAAGGCTTTCCGCTTATAAGATACAGAACAAGGGATATATGCTCACTTAATTATGAGCCCTGCAAATGCGGAAGAACTCATGTGCGTATGCGTAAGCCGACTGGCAGAAGTGATGATATGCTCATAATAAGAGGTGTAAATGTGTTCCCGTCACAGATAGAGGAGGTCTTGCTCAAGGTCAGTGGCAACAGCATAACGCCGAATTATCAGATAATAGTGGACAGAGTAAATAACACCGATACATTTGACGTAAATGTTGAGATGAGTGAAACGCTTTTTGCAGACGACATAAAGTCGATAGAGAAGGTAGAGTCGGTCATCACCGAAAAGCTTCGTTCCGCACTCGGAATAGGTGCAAAGGTACATTTGGTAAACCCCAATACGATACAGCGTAGCGAGGGTAAGGCAAAGAGAGTTATAGATAAACGTAAATTGTCATGAGGAGGTCGTTATGATCATTAAACAGTTGTCGGTATTTGTAGAGAATAAAAAGGGCAAGCTGGGTTTTATTACTCAAAGGCTTGCGGAAAATGATGTTGATATCAGCTCTTTGGCACTTGCGGACACAACGGATTTCGGCGTTTTGAGAATTATAGTCGATAAGCCCGATGTTGCGTACAGAGCATTGACCGAAGCAGGTGTTGTTGTTAAGATCTCGGATGTTGTTGCGGTTGCAATGGATGATGTACCGGGCGGAGTTTCAAGTGCATTGAAGGTCGTTGCGGATAATGACATAAATATCGAATATGTGTATGCTTGCGTGGGAAAAACGGCAGGCAAGGCTCTCATGGTCATAAAGCCCGAGGAGCTTGAAAGGGCAGAGGCTGTGCTGTATCAGGCAGGCTACGGAAAAATAAGCCCTGCGGATATTTACAGGATCTGATTTTTTACGAAAGGCAAATACTATGGAATTTGAAATATCAAACAGAATGAGCACTCTCAGAGGGTCCGCAATAAGAGAAATATTCAAATATGCGGCAGACCCTGAGGTAATATCGCTTGCAGGCGGTAATCCTGCGCCGGAGCTTTTTCCGAATGAAGCACTTGCAGAGATAGCAAATGAAATGCTTACCCAAAAGCCCGTGCTGTCGCTTCAGTACGGTGTAACGGAGGGATATACGCCGTTAAGAGAGAAAATAAAGGAAAGATTAAAGGCAACGGAAAGCATCGGCAGGAACACGGACGATGTTCTTGTGCTTTCGGGCGGTCAGCAGGGGCTTGATCTTTCCACAAAATTGCTCGTAAACGAGGGCGATGTTGTTATTGTGGAGGAGCCGAGCTTTATAGGTGCCTTGAATGCGTTTAGATCATACGGTGCAAGCCTTAAGGGTGTACCTATGGATGACGACGGTATGAATATAGAAGCACTTGAAAGAGTCATTGCGGAAAACGACAATGTCAAGATGATATATACAATACCCACATTCCAAAATCCAATGGGCACAACAATGAGCCTTGAAAAGCGTAAAGAGTTGTATGAGATCGCAAAAAAGCACAATATAATTATTGTTGAGGACAATCCGTACGGAGAATTGACATTTGACGGCAAAAAAACGCCGACTATAAAGTCCATGGACGAGGAAGGCATTGTTATTTATTGCGGATCATTCTCAAAAATACTTGCTCCGGGCTTGAGGATCGGATTTATGTGTGCAGATAAAAAGATAATTGCGAAAGCAACTATTGCAAAGCAGGTAACGGATGTGCACACACCGATGATCACTCAGCTCATGGCATATGAATTCCTGTGCAGACACGATATTGACGAGCTGATATTGAAGATGAGGGCAAATTATGCACATAAGTGTCAGACAATGCTTGATGCGATGGAAAAATATTTCCCCAAGGATATATATTACACGCATCCCGGCGGCGGATTGTTTATATGGTGCGATTTGGGCAACGGAATAGACACACTCGCACTTTCAAAAAAGGCAATAGAGAAAAAGGTGGTATTTGTTCCGGGAAATACGTTTATGATAGACATGGATAAGCCTTGCAGTGCATTGCGTCTTAATTATTCCACAATGACTGATGAAAAGATAATTGAGGGGATAAAGCGTCTGGGCGAAATATTTTGTGAAGCGGTAAGCAAATGATAGAAGTACAGCTCCGACAGATATTAACATTCTGTCGGAGCTTTTGTTTTATATGATGAAGGGACAATTTTACCTTCTTTTGTAAATAACCACCTCAGGAGAATCTCCGTGCTGACCGTATTCGCTTACGAGCAAAAAACTTGCGTTTGCGGCAAGTCCGAAGCATCTTTTTATTTCACCATCGTTAAACTCACATTCGACCTGGTTACACAAATAGATCTCGTTATTGTTCAAAAACTCAATGTCCTGCCCGTTTGGCATACGGTATGTAAAATTTATATCGGAGCCTATTATCGGGATCAACTGCGTTATTTTTGGCATACCCGGTATATTAAGCTCATTAAATTCGTTTATCAGCTGCTGCTTGAACATGTCAAAGTTGTCCTTGCCGCCTGTTTTTATGTAATTATAAACAAAACAGCGCTTGCCGACAGGGCATCCCCTTGCATTCTGGCAACCATTACAATCACCGCATTTGAAATTATCGCAGCTGTCGCAATCAATTCCGCATAATGAAACCATATTTTATTCCTTTCTTGCTTTTATCATAAAGATATACACATGGCATTGTACAGTTACAGACTGTTGATCGACTTCCATGTGTCCGAAAGCACGGCATCCTTATCAAGCTTTTCCATGTATATTATCTTGTGACGTGTCTGATCAAATGCGTAAAGCTTGTCATCGGTTATAATGGGTGCGACCATTATTTTTAATGTGTAAGCATCGGGCACTGCAATTACGCCTGGTGCTGCAAGATCCCAAATGATACGATGCCAATTTTTAAGATTTTCCGCGGTCTTTTCGCCTTCAACAAAAGTCAGTGGGAAATCCTCACGGAAGAATTTTTGTATATCCGAATCCTTATTTAATGCAGACAGCATTTCAAAGTTGACATCAAGCACCTGTGTTCCGCAAGCATTGTCGTAACTCAGTGCAGGCAAAAGCACCAACGGAACTCCGCTGTTGATGAGTATCTGACCTGCATTAAAATCCTGCAGGAGATTGTACTCATATTCATTTTTGTAGTCCAAGCAGTTTGCACCCAACCATATGACACACATATTACCCTTTATGCAGGGCTCTGTGAG
>CAYOGO010000099.1:0-5231 GCA_964403405.1 uncultured Lachnospiraceae bacterium
GGCAAATATCCCTGTTGAACATTATGTCAGCATCAAGATAAAGTAATTTATCGGGTATTACGTCGATCATATCAGCAAACAGTCGTATCAGCGTGTACGGTGAGCAGTATGCGTTTTCGTTTGGGCATCCTGCAAATTCTTTTTTGTAAATATCGGACACATCTATCTTAATTGCCTCGTTACTGCTGTTGTACCGCTTTATTATGCTGTTGAAGAATGATATTTGCTTATCGCTCACGGGAAGATATGTATCTTTTATGTGCGAAGCATCCATTGTAAAAATGTAAAAAATAAAATTGTCTTTTGTCGTCGTACGCTTTAATATCGAAAGTGCACATGTCAGCATACCGTCAAACACCTTGTCATTGCCGCAGAATAATATGTTTATCACTGTTTTTTCTCCTTTTTTATGTACTGTATTTGGATATGATTTGAGCTTTCCGCTCTTTTACACATGCATTCATATACTTGGTTACGTAGGTCCGCACGCTGTTCACGTGGAGAAAGCTCCCTGTTTGGGAAAAAAGGCCCGTCTATGTATGTCACGATCCTAAGAGGACCGCGCTTTTTCCTTTGATATGTGTTCGTAAAGCAAAATACGGGTGCTTTTTGCTTTACGGGGTATGCAAATGAGGTATCGGGGAATGGTCGTATCCCCGTGAAGTACGGCCAGATATGTGCCTCGGGGTAAATTACTACACATTTTTTATTTGAGATTACCGATTCGATCGCATTCATGAAGTTTTTATATGCGGCAATATCATCGGGCAAGGGTAATGCTCCGAGAGAGGGAGTGATCTTGCCCAGTACCGGCATGGAAACGTTGTTCGGGTGCACTATAACATAGTCATCCTTGGGAAAATTCAGAATACTTGGGATAAATGCGTCTGCAATGTCCTGAGTGTGGTTTCCATACATAAAATATCCCGTAAATTTGTATCTTTTTAATACCTGCTTGTTTTTTATCCTGTGACGGAATACTGATTTTGTATACAAAAAAGCAATGGGCGTTGCAATGACTCTGTACCAGAAAAACCGTGTCAGCCTTTTTACAAATGAATTACTCAGGTATTTGTAATTGCCGTCGATCTTGCGCGGCTTTATCTGAGAAACGGAAAATTCATCATTCAGCTCGTCGGAGTAATATATTACTTTTCTTTTATCCATTTTTCTTCCCACTCAATTATTTTATTGACTCTGCCTTGTGCCGCCTCCTGATCATGTGCTTATTATCAAGGTCAACAACGGCTTTTGCTTTATCTGCATAAATTATAATATCGTTCGCAAAAACGGTCAACCTATTGTTAAAAAAGTATTTTCTAAAACAAAAACACACCTCTCTATCCATGATATAAGGTCGGGTGGAACGAAAAAAGCCAACTCTCTTTACTGGAGACTTTCAAAAAAACCTAATAAAACCGCAAAAATAAGCATGTGCACAAAATGACCCGCTTCAAAAAAATCCATTGACAAAAATCGGAATGTAATGTAAAATATACTGTGCATGCTTATTGCTTTTAATGGGAGTACATATGAAAAATAAAAATATAGATATGATAAACGGCAGGCTGTTCAGTTCGATAATGATGTTCTCATTGCCGATAATAGCAACGGGTATTCTGCAGATACTTTATAACAATGCGGATCTCATCGTTGTGGGGCAGTTTGCACAAAACCGTGACAATGCGGTAGGTGCGATAGGTTCCACAACATCTTTGATACATCTTATAGTTAATCTGTTTTTGGGCTTATCGGTAGGTGCAAATGTTGCGTTGGCGCAGAGCCTCGGAAGAAATGACGACAGTGAGTCGGAAAAAACGGTACATACATCAATGCTCTTTTCAGTGATATGCGGCGTGGTGTTGATGGTGATCGGAGTAATATTTTCCGGAACATTTCTCAAATGGATGAAAGCAACGGAGGCATTGATAGCTCAGTCAACATTATATTTGCGTATTTACTTCCTTGGTATGCCTGCCTCAATGGTATATAATTTCGGCAGCGCGATATTGAGGGCAAAGGGTGATACAAAGCGTCCGTTGGTGTATCTTATGATATCGGGCGTTGTGAATGTAATACTCAACTGTGTGTTTGTAATTTTGTTCCACATGGATGTTGATGGTGTTGCATGGGCAACTATAATAGCACAATATATATCTGCAATACTCATAGTGATAGCTTTAATGAAGGAAAAGGGCTGTTGCAGGCTCAAAATGTCAAAGCTCAGACTGCATCCGAGCGAAACATGGCTCATATTGCGTTACGGAGTGCCGGCAGGACTTACATCTGTGATGTTCAACATATCAAATGTATTCATACAAACAGCATTGAATGGCTTCAAAAATGAAGATATAGTCAACGGTTCTGCTGCCGCAGCCAGCCTTGAGGGTATAGTCTACACATCAATGAACGCGTTCAGTCAGGCGGCTATGACATTTGCAGGACAAAACATAGGTGCGGGAAATTACAAGAGGATATCCAAAATATACGCGATGTGTGCGGCAATAAGCATAAGCGTCGGCATAATACTCGGATATTCGATATATCTTTTTGCAGAGCCGATGCTCAAGATATTTATAAAGGACCCGACAGCCGATACCTTAAAGTACGGAATCACGAGAATGTCATGTATTCTGCTGTTTTATTTTTTGGACGGACTTATGGAGGTGCAAATGGGTATCACGAGGGCAATGGGATATTCATCGGTGCCGACAGCCATTACGATAGTTACCGTCTGCATGTTCAGATTGGTGTGGCTTGTAACTGTATTCAAGCACTTCGGAACGCTGGTGTCATTGTTCCTGTGCTATCCGATAACATGGGCACTTTCCGTCATAATAATGCACATTGTGTACATGATACTGTATAATAGGGACATACGGCCAAAGGTAAGGGAACAAAAGATGGCACAGGCATAGGAAATATGATATGCTGATATATTAGAAATATTTAGGGGGGAGCTTTTTGCAGGGCTTCCCCCTATCTAGATTTTGTGCAGGAAATCCATTGACAAATTTATTGGGATATGCTATAATGCACAGGTAAAAAATAAGCTCAGGAGATAATCAATGTATATTTCAGATAGTATTAAATATGTTGGAGTGAATGACCGTTCGATAGATTTGTTTGAGGGACAGTATATCGTAAAAAACGATATAATTCATACATCATAATTGATGACAAGATCGCCGTTACGGACACGGTGGATGCGAGATTTACGGATGAGTGGCTGAGTAATATAGACGATGCACTTGCAGGCAGAAGCCCCGATTACCTTGTAATACATCACATGGAGCCGGATCATTCGGCAAATATTGCTAATTTTATGAAAAAGTATCCCGATTCCGTTGCTGTTTCAAGCGATAAAGCATTTGCCATGATGAAGAGCTACTTCGGCAATGATTTTTCGTCAAGGCGTATTGTCATACAGGACGGAGATACCTTGGATCTCGGCGCACACAGGCTTACATTTATTGCGGCTCCCATGGTGCACTGGCCTGAGGTAATGTTAAGCTACGAGGAAAATGAAAAAATACTTTTTTCCGCTGATGCATTCGGTAAATTCGGTGCAAATGACATTGATGAGGAATGGGACGACGAGGCACGCCGCTATTACATTGGTATTGTCGGAAAGTACGGCAAGCAGGTCCAGACAGTATTAAAAAAGGTATCAAAACTCAGTATTGAAAAAATATGTCCGCTTCACGGTTCCGTACTTCAGGAGGATCTTGAAAAATACATCATGCTGTATGACAAGTGGTCCTCATACACACCTGAGGAGGATGGAATCGTCATTGCATACACATCTGTATACGGCAATACAAGGCAGGCTGCAGAGCTGTTGTATGATGCGATAAATAAGCGTAAAAAGACAGTTATTTATGACCTTGCGCGTTGCGATATGTCCGTTGTAGTTGCAGATGCATTCAGATACAGCACGCTCGTGCTTGCGACGACAACGTATAACGGTGATATTTTCCCGTTTATGAAGGAGTTTATAGATCACCTTACGGAACGCGGATTCAAGAACAGAAAAGTTGCATTTGCGGAAAACGGATCATGGGTACCGCGTGCCGCAAAGGTAATGCAGGATATGCTTGAGGGATGTGAGCTTGAAATTGCAAAAAACAGTGTGCGTATAATGGGTGCATTGACGGATGCAAATAAAAAAGAAATCACATCACTTGCGGATGAGCTTTGTGACAAATGATACAGTAAATGGTGCAATCACTGAATTTGTGATCGCACCATTTTGTTTCAGAAAACATTTGCAAATGTTGTTGTGTCAATTCCGTCAAAAGGTACATATTCTTTATTACCGGCATATATTTTTACTCTTGATGTATTAAAGAATTGTGAGCATGTAAGCGTGATGGAGCGTATTGCGTTTTTCTCATCCGTGTATGAGTCCCTAAGCTTATTGAATTCATCGTTAAAGAAAAGGCAAAGAGTGTTATCTATGACCTGTGTTGCGAGCAGCTTTGAATTATGAGGGATGCATGTTTGCAAATTCTCAAATTCATGGTCGATCATGTAATTTACGGCTGAAACACAGTCATCCTGCGACAAATAAACAGTTACCGGCACGAAATATTCATAATTCGTCGTGCTTGAAGCGTGATAGTAGAGTAGGACGCCTTTACTGCCGACAGAACCTGTTACGGCGTTTATATCTTGCGCTTTTAATGGTTTTGAAACATCTGTTCCGTTCGGCAATGCCTGCAATATGTGTCCGTTGAACATAAATTGAACCTCCTTTACCGTGGGAAATGACGTTAATGCAAGCACAACACCCGTTACAAAATTCTGTTCTGCCTTTTTGCTGTTGAATGTGAGCTTTGCTGTCTTGAAGTCGATCTTTGCAAGTCCCTTTGAAATATCAAGACCGTTTATTACCGCTTCGGGCGGCATAAGTGACTCAAGCCCCATTACCACGAGTTCACGCTGCAGCTCGGGTGTATACATCATCTTGCGTATCACCGATTTCGCGATCCCCTCCGACCACGGAATGCTCATCTGTACGGGAATAACGTATCCGCTTTTGTCTGTATAAAACACGGTTACCTCCGTTGTTTTCTTAACATTATCGGTGGAGATTACTGTTGTTGATAAATCTATAAATTCATTTGCCGTGGAGCTGTTTTTGCAGGCTGTAAGTGACAGCACAGCTATCATAAGCAGTACGGACGCTATTATTTTTTTTAATGTACTCATGCTGACCTCCTGTATAT
>CAYOGO010000100.1:0-5220 GCA_964403405.1 uncultured Lachnospiraceae bacterium
AGTCATTCTATATAACACAGGTGTCGGGATATCCTTTATCCATTCAGCGGCATAACACTGTTGCTCTGTCTCCAGTTCACCAAAGAAGAAATGGATGCATATCTTGCAACTATCTCAGGTGTTGCACTCGGCTCAGATGCATTCTTCCCATTCGGAGATAATATAGAGCGTGCAAAGAAGAGCGGTGTTTCATACATTGCTGAACCGGGCGGTTCAATACGCGATGACATAGTTATTGACGTATGCAATAAGTACAATATAGCAATGGCATTCACGGGAATGCGTCTTTTCCACCATTAATTTGCGAAAGGAGCAGTAAAATGAATTTTTTTGATGAACTCAGTCAGTACGATAACGAGGTTTACGAGGCTTGTAACGCAGAGCTTGCCCGTCAGAGAGGCAATATTGAGCTTATAGCTTCGGAAAATATAGTATCAAAAGCCGTTCTCATGGCAGCAGGTACAGTTTTAACGAACAAATACGCCGAGGGTTACCCCGGTAAGAGATATTACGGCGGATGCCAATGCGTTGACGTTGTGGAAAACATAGCAAGAGAAAGAGCAAAGGCACTTTTCGGTGCTGAGCACGCAAACGTTCAGCCTCACAGCGGTGCAAGTGCAAACCTTGCGGTATTCTTTGCATTGCTTGAGCCGGGTGATACTGTCATGGGTCTCAATCTTGCTCATGGCGGACACCTTTCACACGGTTCTCCCGTAAATATTTCAGGTAAATACTTTAATATCGTTCCGTACAGTGTAAACGACGACACCGAAATGCTTGACTATGAGGCTATAAGAAAAACAGCGCTCGAATGCAAGCCGAAAATGATAATATCCGGTGCAAGTGCATACGCAAGAATTATAGATTTTGCAAAGATACGTGAAATATGTGATGAAGTCGGTGCTTACATGATGGTTGACATTGCTCATATTGCAGGTCTTGTTGCCGCAGGTCTCCATCCCTCTCCCGTTCCGTATGCAGATGTTGTAACCACAACAACTCATAAGACACTGAGAGGTCCTCGCGGAGGTCTTATTCTCTGTAAGCAGGAGTTTGCTCAAAAAATAGACAAGGCAATATTCCCCGGAATACAGGGCGGTCCGCTCATGCACATAATCGCCGCAAAGGCAGTTGCGTTTGGTGAAGCCATGACGGATGAATTTAAGGAATATCAGAAACAGATAATTAAAAATGCATCCGTTCTTTGTGAAGCACTTAAGCAGGAGGGCTTCAGAATAGTGTCCGACGGCACTGATAACCACCTCATGCTCATAGATCTTCGTCCGTTTGATATTACGGGTAAGGATTTTGAAAAGCATCTTGACGAAGTGCATATCACTGTAAACAAGAACACCATTCCCAACGATCCTCAAAGTCCCTTTGTTACAAGCGGTATAAGAGTCGGTACTCCCGCCGTTACGAGCAGGGGCTTTAAGGAAGACGAAATGAAACTCATAGCAAAATGGCTCAAGCTCATAGCAACTGATTTTGAAGCAAATAAAGATCAAGTTTCTGACGAAGTTTCCGCACTTTGCGAAAGATTTCCCTTATACGAATGATCTGACGGAAAACCGGTGTGCTTGACATACCGGTATCCGCATTTTTGAATATTAACAGAGGATTACTTAATGAAAATAATGGTTGTAGGTGGTGGCGGTCGTGAACACGCCATCATCAAAAAACTTAAAGAAAATAAAGAAATAACACAAATATTTGCACTCCCCGGAAACGGCGGTATTGCAAATGACGCAATATGCGTCTCAATAAACGCAAAGGACATTGACGGTATCACAAAATTTGCAAAGGAAAACGAAATAGATTTTGCGGTTGTGGCACCAGATGATCCGCTTGTGCTTGGTGCAGTAGATGCCCTCAATGCCGTTGGTATTCCCTGCTTCGGACCAAAGGCAAATGCAGCAATCATTGAGGGAAGTAAGGTATTCTCAAAAAACCTTATGAAAAAATACAATATTCCCACTGCGGAATACAATGTATTTGAGAACGCCAATGATGCTCTCGAATATGTAAAAACCGCACCCATTCCAACAGTCATAAAAGCCGATGGTCTTGCTCTCGGCAAGGGTGTTATTATTGCAACAACAAGGGATGAGGCACAAAATGCCATTCACAGCATTATGGAAGACAAAATGTTCGGTGAGAGCGGAAGCAAGGTCGTTATTGAAGAATTTTTGGAAGGACCCGAAATATCCGTTCTTTCATTTACGGACGGAAATGTTGTTGTTCCCATGATCTCATCAATGGATCACAAGAGAGCCTTTGACAACGATGAGGGACTCAATACCGGCGGTATGGGAACCATTGCTCCTAATCCGTACTACACAAATGATGTCGCAAATGAATGCATGAATAAAATATTCCTGCCAACCATCAATGCAATGAAGGCTGAGGGCAGAGAATTCAGAGGTTGTCTGTACTTTGGTCTCATGCTTACAAAAAACGGACCCAAGGTAATAGAATACAACTGTCGCTTCGGTGATCCCGAAACACAGGTAGTGCTCCCATTGCTCAAAACAGATCTCTTTACAATAATGAAGGCTGTTGCAAACGGCACATTGGCCGAGATCAATGTAGAATTTTATGATGAAAGATCCGCTTGCTGCGTAATTATCGCTTCAAAGGGCTATCCGGTAAAATATCAGAACGGCTTTGAGATAATTCTCCCCGAAAACACCGACGACACTGATATTTTTGTTGCAGGTGCAAAAAACGAAGACGGAAAATTGTTGAGTGCCGGCGGCAGAGTTTTAGGTGTTACAGCGGTTGCAGACACTCTTGAGCACGCAATGCAAAAGGCATACGAGCATGCTGAGAAAGTAACGTTTGAAAACGGATTTTATCGCCACGACATAGGTGCAAAGGCATTACAGGCATTAAACAAATAAGAAGGAATTACTATGGTTTACAGAATATATGTAGAAAAAAAGAAAGAGCTTGCACACGAGGCACATGCTCTGTTGACCGATATACGCTCATTGCTCGGAATAAGTGCTCTCAACGACATAAGAGTGCTTAACCGCTATGATGTTGACAATATTGACGGCGATTTGTTTGAATACTGTATAAACACAGTGTTTTCCGAGCCTCAGCTTGACATTACAAGCAGACAGCTCGATAATGACGATGCTACGATTTTTGCAGTTGAGTATCTTCCGGGTCAATTTGATCAAAGAGCCGATTCTGCGGCACAGTGTATACAGATCATATCGCAAAAGGACCGTCCCACTGTTCGTACGGCAAAGATCTACATGCTTTACGGCAATATTTCGGAGGAAGACTTAAACAAAATCAAAAAATACGTTATCAACCCCGTTGAAGCAAGAGAAGCTTCCCTTGCAAATGTAGATACTCTCATTGTTGATTATGATATTCCCACAACAGTACGCACTCTTGATGGTTTTATAGCCCTCGATGAGAACGGCTTAAAGAATTTTATGGCAGAACAGGGTCTTGCCATGGATCTTGATGACATAAAATTCTGTCAGTCCTATTTTATAAGTGAGCACAGAGATCCAACCATCACCGAAATAAAGATGATAGACACGTATTGGTCGGATCATTGTCGTCACACAACATTCCTCACAACTATCGACAATGTTAAATTTGAGGATGATCTCCTCCAGCATGCCTATGAGGAATACATAAATGTCAGAAACGAGCTTAACAGAACAAAGCCCGTAAACCTCATGGATATTGCTACTATCGCCGTTCGTCTGCTCAAAAAGAACGGTAAGCTCAAAAAATTGGACGAGTCAGAGGAAATAAATGCTTGTACGGTAAAAATAAACGTAAATGTTGACGGAGTTGATGAGCCTTGGCTCCTCCTCTTCAAGAACGAAACACATAACCATCCGACCGAAATAGAGCCCTTTGGCGGTGCCGCAACATGTATAGGCGGTGCTATCAGAGATCCTCTTTCAGGACGTTCGTATGTTTATGCGGCAATGCGTGTAACAGGTGCTGCTGATCCGCTCAAGCCCGTATCCGAAACATTGGAGGGCAAGCTTCCTCAGCGTAAAATAGTTACTACCGCTGCTGCAGGTTATTCATCCTACGGCAATCAGATAGGTCTTGCAACAGGTATGGTAGACGAGCTTTATCATGACGGATATGCCGCAAAGAGAATGGAGATAGGTGCGGTCATCGCTGCTGCTCCTGCCGAAAATGTACGTCGTGAGCAGCCCGTTGACGGCGATGTTGTTATACTTCTCGGCGGAAGAACAGGCAGAGACGGTTGCGGCGGTGCAACAGGCTCTTCCAAATCGCATAACCTCAAATCGCTTGAAAATTGCGGTGCAGAGGTTCAAAAGGGCAACGCTCCCGAAGAAAGAAAGCTCCAGAGGCTTTTCAGAAACAAAGAAGCTTCCACTCTCATAAAGCGTTGTAACGATTTTGGTGCCGGCGGTGTTTCCGTTGCAATAGGTGAGCTTGCGGACGGTCTTGTTATTGATCTTAACGCCGTACCGAAGAAATATGAGGGGCTTGATGGAACAGAGCTCACAATAAGTGAGTCCCAGGAAAGAATGGCAGTTGTTGTATCGCCTGAGGATGTTGAAAAATTCCTCACCCTCGCAAATAGTGAAAATCTCGAAGCAACGGTCGTTGCAAGGGTTCAGGCAGAGCCACGCCTTGTAATAAATTGGAACGGCAAGAGCATTGTAAATATTTCACGTGAGTTTCTCAATTCAAACGGTGCCGAAAAGCATATAGATATTGCTCCCTCAAAGCCTGAGGCTTACACAAAAAATATCAATGGATCTTTTACAGAGCTTTATAAAAATCTTGCAGGTGACCTCAATATTTGCTCAAAGAGGGGTCTTTCCGAAAGATTTGACTCCACGATAGGTGCAGGTACTGTCCTCATGCCATTCGGGGGTAAAAATCAGCTCACACCGATACAGGCAATGGTACATAAGATCTCGGTTGAACAAAAGCAGACTCACACCTGCTCAGTAATGTCATGGGGCTATAATCCGTATATTGCAGAAAAGAGCCCTTATCATGGTGCCTACCTTGCAGTTGTTGAATCCGTGTCAAAGCTCATTGCAACAGGAGCTTCATTTGAGGATGTATACCTCACATTCCAGGAATATTTTGAAAAGCCCACAAAGGATCCCGCACGTTGGGGCAAGCCTTTTGCCGCCCTCCTCGGTGCATTTATGGCTCAAAAAGAGCTTGAGATAGCATCAATAGGCGGCAAGG
>CAYOGO010000101.1:0-5181 GCA_964403405.1 uncultured Lachnospiraceae bacterium
CATTTACAGCGTTTTGTCAATATGCAAAAATCGGTTTTATGCCCATTTTGTTCTTAAATCATCTTGACAATTTTGCAATTTGGTGGTATACTATACCACGTTAGCGTGATAAAGCGTTAATATGGAAATAACACAGAACAACAGTCTGCAAAGGAGATTAAAATGGATAAGCTTCATTCGGAATCAATGGATAAACTTTTTGAGGGGATACTGACTTTGGAAAATATTGATGAGTGCTATGCATTTTTTGAGGATATATGCACGATCAAGGAATTGTTTGAAATGGCTCAACGCTTTGAGGTCGCTCGCATGTTAAAGAAAGGTGAAAGCTATGCCGTTATAAGCAAGGAAACGGGTGCAAGTACCGCAACGATATCAAGAGTAAATAAATGTTTGTCCTACGGAAGTGACGGCTATCAAACTGTCCTCAAAAGGCTCAATAGCGAGGTAAAATAAGTGACAGAGTTTAATAATCTCAATATAATAAAATACGATGAAAGAATAATTTTCACTCTCAGGAATCTTTATGCCGGATACGGTTACCGCCCGTATAAAATGAGTAAATTTGAGGAATATGATTTTTACCTCAAAAACAAGGATTTTTTGATGTGCGACAATATAATCACATTTAATGACATGGACGGAAGACTACTTGCATTAAAGCCCGACGTAACACTTTCGATAATCAAAAATTCGTCGGATGAGGCAGGCTGCACGCATAAGGTCTATTACAACGAAAATGTGTACAGGGTGTCACCACGTACGCACGCGTACAAGGAAATAATGCAAACGGGCATAGAGTGCGTAGGCGACATAGACATGTACAACATCGCCGAGGTCATTACGCTTGCCGCAAAGAGTCTTGATATCATAAGTGACGATTTTGTTCTCGATATATCCCATATGGGTATAATATCCGCATTGCTTGAGGACATTGACAGTGAGATAAAGTCTCAAATCATCAAGTGCATTGCCGACAAAAACTCACATGATATGAGAAAAATATGCATGAATGCAAATATTCCTGTATCCAAAATATCGCAATTAGAGCAATTTATAGGTATATATGGCGAAATGGACACTGTTTTGGAAAGGCTCACCGTTCTTGGAATCGATAAAAGCAATCCAACTGCAATGCGGGAATTGAGATGTATTTATGACATGCTGAAAAACACAAAATACGCCGATAATATTCATTTTGATTTTTCCATTGCAAACGATATGAGCTATTATAACGGTATCGTGCTTAAGGGTTTTATTAAAAATGTGCCCGACGGCGTGCTCTCCGGTGGACAATATGATACTCTGCTCCGCAAAATGAACAGAAAATCGGGGGCAATAGGCTTTGCCGTATATCTTGATCTGCTTGAACAGCTTGACAACACATCAAATGATTACGACATTGATGCTCTCCTCCTCTATTCAAACGACGTTTCCGCCGAGGCGGTAACCTCTGCAGTAAACGCTCTCACATCAGAATACAGCTCCGTATCAGCACAAAAGACTATTCCGTGCAAGCTGCGTTGCAAGCACGTTTTTAAGCTCGATGCAAGCGGCAATATATATAACGTGAAGGAGGACATTTGTCAATGATTAATGTAGCATTGCCGAAGGGAAGGCTCGGCGAAAAGGTCTATGCCATGTTTGAAAGCTCAGGCTATGAATGTCCCGCCATAAAAGAAAACAACAGAAGGCTGATATTTGAAAATCCAGAGAAGAGTATCAGGTTTTTTTGGGTAAAGCCGTCAGATGTTGCAATTTATGTCGAAAGGGGTGCCGCCGATATAGGCGTTGCAGGCAAGGATATCCTACTTGAATATGCACCCGATGTATTTGAATTGTGTGACCTCGATATAGGCAAATGCAGGATGGCTGTTGCAGCAAAAAAGGATTTTCATGATAATGCAGACAAAACATTACGTGTCGCAACAAAATTCGTAAACATTGCAAAAGCTTATTATGCATCAAAATGCCGCGATATAGAAATAATCAAGCTTAACGGATCAATAGAGCTTGCACCGATACTCGGTCTTTCCGATGTAATAGTGGATATTGTTGAAACAGGCACAACATTAAAGGAAAACGGGCTTGAAGCGTTTGAAACGATCGTCTCTATAAGTGCCAGACTTATTGCAAATAAAGCAAGCTTCAGATTTAAGGCTGAAGAAATTGAGAATATCAATGCATGCATAAAAAAATGTGTTGAGTCACGATAAAACAGGAGAACAAAATGATAAAAATAATGAAATACGGAGACGTTGCAAACAGCAATATATTTGCCAGAGACAATATCGTACCCGATGTTGAGCAGACAGTTTGCGACATAATAGAACAGGTAAAGCAAAAGGGAGACGATGCACTCTTTATGTACTGTGAAAAATTTGACGGTGCAAGGCTCAGCTCCCTTGAGGTAAGCAATGCCGAAATAGACGAAGCATTTGAGCTTGTTGATGATAAATTTATCGGCATATTAAAAGCTGCCGCTGAGAATATTCGTAATTTTCACAAAAAACAAGTAAAAAACAGCTTTATTATTAACGAAAACAGTGGTATAATAATAGGACAAAAGGTCATCCCCATAGAAAAGGTCGGACTTTATGTTCCGGGCGGTACTGCCGCTTACCCCTCAACTGTGCTTATGGACTCAATTCCAGCAAAAATTGCAGGTTGTAATGAGATCGTCATTACAACTCCTCCAAACAAGGACGGAAGGGTAAATCCATACATTCTTGCCGCCGCAAAAATTGCAGGTGTCGACAGAATATTCAAGGTCGGCGGTGCTCAAGCCATAGCCGCTCTTGCTTACGGCACAAACAGCATACCAAAGGTGGACAAGATCGTCGGACCGGGTAATGCATATGTTGCCGAGGCAAAAAAACAGGTTTTCGGCAAGGTCTCCATTGATATGATAGCGGGACCAAGTGAGATACTTGTTGTTGCCGATGGTAAAAGCAATCCCGAGTACGTTGCAGCCGATCTGCTCTCTCAGGCAGAGCATGACAAAATGGCAAGTGCCGTACTCGTAACAGACAGCTATGAACTCGCACTTGCAGTCCGCGATCAGATAGAAGAACAGCTCAAAACTCTCAGCAGGTGCGATATTGCCCGTGCATCCATTGACAATAACGGCAAGATCATCGTTGCCGATGACTTGAAAAAGGCTATCGACATTGCAAACGAAATAGCTCCCGAGCACCTTGAGCTTTGTGTTGACGATCCTTTTGATCATCTTGACGCCATAAAGCACGCAGGCTCCATATTTATGGGCAGAAATTGCCCCGAGGCGCTGGGAGATTATTTTGCAGGACCCAATCATACACTGCCAACAAGCGGTACAGCAAGATTTTCAAGTCCGCTTTCAGTCGATGACTTTATCAAAAAAACACAGTATACATACTACACAAGGGATGCACTTGCAAAAGTCGCTGACGACGTTGCTTTCTTTGCTGAAAAGGAAGGCTTGACGGCACATGCAAGAAGTGCAATCATCAGAACCAAAACAAAGGAGAAAACAGATGAGTAAATTTTTAAATACAAAATATGCATACCTTAACGCATATGTTCCGGGTGAACAGCCCCGGGATATGAAGTATATAAAATTAAACACCAATGAATCGCCGTATCACCCATCACAGAATGTCATTGATGCAGCAAAAACAGCTGCATCAAAATTAAATCTGTATTCCGATCCGAATATGACGGAGCTGACTCACAAGATACAGCAGGTGTGCTGTATTCCCATGTCACAGGTAATGTGTACGAACGGCTCGGATGAAGCTTTGAGTTATATTTTTATGGCTTTTTGCTCGGGAGGTAACAATAAGGTTGCATTTCCTGATATAACATACGGGTTTTACAAGGTGTTTGCACAGCTTTACGGAATCGACTTTGATGAGATTCCCCTCAAGGACGATCTTTCGATAGATTATCGTGATTATTGCGGTATAAACAAGAATATAGTAATCGCAAATCCAAACGCACCTACGGGTCTTTCCATTCCGCTTTGGCAGATAGAAGAAATAGTAAAGTCAAACCCCAACAATACCGTGACCATTGACGAAGCATATATAGACTTTGGTGGTGAAAGCGCTGTCCCGTTGATAAAAAAATACAATAATATCCTTGTTGTAAGAACATTTTCAAAATCAAGCTCACTTGCAGGTGCAAGACTCGGATACCTCACAGCAAATGAAGAATTGATACATGACTTGAATAAAATACGTTTTTCAACAAACCCATACAATGTTAACGCAATGACACAGGCTTGCGGTATTGCAGCATTGCAGGATATTTTCTGTTACAGGGAAAATTGTCAAAGGATCATCAAAACAAGAGAAAATACAAAGAAAGCTCTTGAAGAATTGGGCTTTAATGTTGTAAACTCAGATACCAACTTCCTGCTCATAAAGAATGACAGAATTGACGGTGAGACATTATATCTCGAATTAAAAAAGAGAGGCATTCTTGTTCGTCATTTCAACACGGAAAGAATAAAGCAGTATAATAGAGTAACAATCGGCACACCTGAGCAAATGTCAACATTTGTAAGCATAGTAAGCGATATACTCGGAGCAAAATAATGAGAAAAGCACTGATTGAAAGAAAAACAGCAGAAACCAACATAAAACTGAGCCTTGAGCTTGACGGAACGGGCAAAAGCAGTATTTCCACGGGTTGCGGATTTATGGACCACATGCTCACCCTGTTTGCGCATCATGGTAAATTCGACATTGAGTTGACGTGCGACGGCGATACCGGCGTTGATTATCATCACAGTATTGAGGACATCGGCATTTGCCTCGGTGAAGCTTTTACAAAGGCGTTGGGCGACAAAAAGGGCATTTTTCGCTATGGGACGGTGATACTTCCCATGGACGAAGCCCTTATACTGTCATCAGTTGACATTTCAGGCAGGGCTGTATTGCGATATACGGTATCCATACCCAGCCAAAAAATAGGTGACCTTGACACAGAGCTGATCAAGGAATTTTGGCTTGCATTTGTCAGAAATTCGGGTATCACATTGCACATCAAGGAGCTTGACGGCGAAAATTCACATCATATTGCCGAATGCATCTTTAAGGCAACTGCACGTGCACTCAGTAAGGCTGTCTGCATTGATGAACAAAATAAGGATATTATTCCATCAACAAAAGGAGTTCTTTGATGATAGCCATAATC
>CAYOGO010000102.1:0-5101 GCA_964403405.1 uncultured Lachnospiraceae bacterium
CGTTCTCCCATGCATTGCATATCATTAAGCTCTTTCCATGTATTCGTCGGTACGTGTGTCGATCCTGATCTTATCACCCTCGTTTACGAACAACGGAACCTGAATAACAGCACCTGTTTCAACAGTAGCCGGCTTTGTTCCAGATGTAGCTGTGTCACCCTTGAATCCGGGCTCTGTTTCCGTAACCTCAAGAACTACAAAGTTAGGAGCCTGTACATTGAATGCCTTACCCTTATAGAATCTGATCGTCATGTCCATTTCTTCCTTCATGTACTTGAGTGCATCGCCAACCTCACCTTCAGTAAGCGGAACCTGCTCATATGTCTCATTATCCATGAAGTAGTAGAACTCGCCGTCATTGTAGCTGTACTGCATCTCACGTGTTTCGATAACAGCGCTCTCAAGCTTTTCACTCGGGTTGAATGTCTTTTCAACTGCACCGCCAGTCATAACGTCCTTGAGCTTTGTACGAACAAAAGCTGCACCCTTACCCGGCTTAACATGCATAAATTCAACTACTGTATAAACCTTTCCTTCCAACTCAAATGTGGTACCCTTTCTGATATCACCTGCAACAACCATAATAAATCTCCTTAAGTTTAATTAAAATTCTTTTATATAAAGACTCTTAGATACATCTGCGGTGATATTTTCAGCACCATCTTCAGTAACCATGAGAGTATCTTCTATTCTTACGCCGCCAAGACCTTCAATATATATTCCAGGCTCAACCGTTACAAACATACCCGGCTCAAGCACCTGTGTGTTTGTTTTATTTAAGCCAGGCAACTCATGTATATCAAGCCCCAAGCTATGACCAAGGGAATGACCGAAATACTGACCATAGCCCTCATTTGAAATTATATCGCGTGCGATCTTATCCAGCTCGCAGCAAACAGCTCCTGCCTTTACAGCCCTTGCAGCAGTTGCCTGAGCATCTGCAACAATATTGAATATCTTCACGAGCTCATCCTTTGGCTGCTTTGTTCCGACAGCAAATGTTCTTGTACAATCGGAATTATATCCCTTATGAATGACACCAAAATCCACCGTAACAAGATCGCCGTCCTCAATGACTCTGCTGCTCGGAACATTGTGCGGACACGCACCATTCTCACCCGAAGCCACGATTATAAACGAGAGCTCATCACCCAGCTCTATAACGTGCTGTTCAAACGTCTTTGCAACCTCGATCTCGGTTACACCCGGTCTTATCTTATCCAATGTTTTCATGAAGGCAATACCTGCATTCTTTGCGGCTTCCTTCATTATTGTGATCTCATCGGCGGTCTTGGTCTGCCTTATCTCGGAAAAATACTTTCCTCCCTCCAGGACCTCAATATCTCCGCAAACCCTTACGATCGACCTGTACTGAGCAAATGTCAATGCGTTTTCATCCACCCAGACCTTTTTTACGGACTTCTCAGTAAAATAGCTGTCTACAAACACGAGTAATTCTCTGCCCGAAAGCTCTTTTATCTCATATCCGGAGCATTGCCTCTTTGACTGAACGGTATAACGGCTGTCCGTCATAAAAATACAATCGTCCTTTGTTATGAGAACAGTACCTGCCGTACCTGTAAATCCGGAAAAATATCTCCTGTTCATTCCGTCTATTATCAGAACCGCATCAATACCGTTCTGAGCCATCTTAAGACGTAAAGAATCCACAGCGTAATTCATAAAAATCAAACTCCTTTTGATGCAATGGCATGCTTGTCGCCAAGTACACCCACACACACTGTATATTTTACCATAATATCGATTTTTTGGCAATAGTTTTTTGGAATTTTAGCAGAGTTTTTGATAATTTTCATGCAAATCATGCCGACATATATATAAATACCCCTGCAGTGCATTATATACGACAAAAAGGCAGACATCGGGCCATGCTCATCCCTGTGTCTGCCTTTTAATAAGCTTCAATTCATTATTACTTGAAGTATCTGTTCAAAAGTCCCTCAAATGCCTTGCCGTGGCGAGCCTCGTCGCGTGCCATTTCATGTACTGTGTCATGTATAGCATCGAGATTGAGTGCCTTTGCACGCTTAGCAAGATCCGTCTTGCCGGCTGTTGCACCGTTTTCAGCCTCAACACGCAGCTCAAGATTCTTCTTTGTGCTGTCTGTTACAACCTCGCCCAAAAGCTCTGCAAACTTTGCTGCATGCTCTGCTTCCTCGTAAGCAGCCTTTTCCCAATAAAGGCCTATTTCAGGATAGCCCTCTCTGTGAGCCACTCTTGCCATTGCAAGGTACATACCTACCTCTGTGCATTCACCTGTGAAATTAGCTCTGAGATCCTCAAGGATATCCTCCGGAACACCGTTGGCAACACCTACAACATGCTCTGCTGCCCATGTCTTCTCATCATTCTGCTCTACAAACTTTTCTCTTGGTGCTCTGCACTGAGGGCACTTTTCCGGTGCTTCCTCACCTTCATAAGCATAACCGCAAACACTGCAAACAAACTTTTTCATAATAAATACCTCCGAAATTATGATCTGTTATTATATTTTTTTATTATCAGCCATTTGGCCGATCATCTGCATTTTTTACGCATTCATCACAAATGCCCAGCACATTGACCGTGTAAGAGCTTGCAATAAAGCCGTCGGGAAGCTCGACCTCAGGAAGCTTACCCGTGATGTCGTACACCCTTTTACATTTTGTACAAACAAAATGCGGATGAAAATTGATGTTTGGTTCAAAATGTGTTTCATTCGCATTTGTGTCTACCTGCACTATTATGCCCTTCTCGCTGAATAGCTGTAATGTATTGTACAGGGTCGCTCTTGAAATTTCAAACTCGGACAAGTTGTTTACCATGCGAAGCAATTCCTCCGCTGTGGGATGGGCTGTCGTCGAACGCAATGTCTTGAGTATTGCAACTCGCTGATACGACGGTCTTATGTCTGCATTTTTTAACAACTCTATCATATCGTTAATTGATTCTTCAACCATGTCTTACCCTTTCTAAATTTAGACTTAGTCCAATGTTTTATTTGAATATATTATAATACACTTTCTAAATTTTGTCAAGCACTTTTTTGAAAATAATCTTTATTTTTTATAAAAAAAAACAAGCATACGGAATCATCCGCATGCTTGCTCACTATCTGATTATGTTTTTTCAAAGGCTCAAATCACACGGACCCTGATCACACCGTCGATAGCCTTGATTATATCGATTATATCATCATGGACATCACTGTCAATATCAATTATCGTATAGGCGATCTCACCTCTGCTCTGGTTTGCCATACTGTCAATGTTGATATTATACTTTGAGAATGCCTGTGTAAGCTGGCTCACAATGCTCGGCGTATTTGTATGTACGACCGTAACTCTCTCTCTGCCCGTATACGCCAATTCGCAATTCGGCAAGTTGACAGAATTCGTGATATTACCTGTTTCGATAAAGCTTTTGATCTCATTTACAGCCATCACAGCACAGTTATCCTCGGATTCGGGTGTTGATGCGCCCAAGTGAGGTATACAAAGTATGTTCTCGTTATCAAGCATTTCGACAGACGGGAAATCAGTCGCATAGCGTGCAACAGTACCATTTTCGATAGCCTTAAACAGTGCAGGATTCTCAACAAGCTCTCCTCTTGAGAAATTCAAAAGTCTGAGCCCCGGCTTGCAGATATTGAACAGGCTTTCACTGAACATTCCCTTTGTTGACGGCAAAACGGGCACATGGATCGTTATGTAATCGCACTGAGGAACAAGAGCCTCAAGGGACTGACAATATTCAACCTTTCTTGAAAGCATCCATGCATTCTTTACCGTAATATACGGGTCGTAGCCTATAACATGCATATCCAACGCACTTGCCGCATTTGCAACCATAGCACCTATTGCGCCAAGACCTATTACACCTATCGTCTTGCCTGCAATTTCAGGTCCTACAAACTCCGATTTTTTCTTTTCTATTATTTTGGATATATTTTCCTCTCCTGCAAGAGTGTGTACCCAATTTACGGATTCATTTATCTTTCTTGAGGACATGAGCAATGCAGCAATAACAAGTTCCTTTACCGCATTTGCATTTGCACCGGGTGTGTTGAATACACAGATACCCTTTTGCGAGCACACATCCAGCGGAATATTGTTTACACCTGCACCGGCTCTTGCAATGGCAACAAGACTTTCCGGAAATTCAACATCGTGAAGCACTGCAGAACGCACAAGTGCCGCATCATAATCCTCATAATCCTTTGAAACACTGTACTTTGCCTCATCCAAAAGGTTTAAGCCGTGATCGGATATATTGTTAAATACTTTGATCTTTGTCATAATTACTCCTCACTTGTTTGCAAGCTCAAATTCCTTCATGAATTCGATGAGTGCCTTTACACCCTCGATCGGCATTGCATTGTATATGCTTGCGCGAAGACCTCCGACTGCTCTGTGACCACCCAATGATATGAGACCCTTTGTAGCAGCATCCTTAGCAAACTTTTTGTCAAGTTCCTCACTGCTAGTTTTGAATACTATATTCATAAGCGAACGATCCGCTGACGGGATAGTATTGTTGTAGAAATCGGAATTATCTATAAAATCATAAATAAGTGCCGCTTTTTCCGCATTTATCCTTTCAAAAGCATCAACACCGCCCTTTTTGATCATCCAATCAAATACAAGACCTGCAATATATATACCGTATGTAGGAGGTGTGTTGTACATTGAGCCGCCGTCAAAGTGAGTCTTATAGTCAAGCATTATAGGTGTATTTTCAGCCGCATTGCCTATAAGATCCTTTCTTACAATGGCAACGCAAAGACCGCTGGGACCTATGTTCTTCTGTGCTCCGGCAAATATTATGCCGAAGTCATTTACATCTATCTTTCTTGAGAGTATATCGGAGGACATATCTGCAACGAGCGGAATGTTGCCCGTCTTAGGATACTTTTTGAATTCCGTGCCGTAAATGGTATTGTTCGATGTCATGTAAACATAATCACCTTTGAAATCAATACCGTCAAATACGGGGAGACTGTTGTAATTTTCGTCCTTTGTTGAACATACTGTATTAACATTGATGTATTTTTTAGCTTCCTTTATAGCCTTTTGTGACCAGTAACCGGAGTCAATAAAGT
>CAYOGO010000103.1:0-5091 GCA_964403405.1 uncultured Lachnospiraceae bacterium
AGTTAAGGAATAAAATGAAAATAGGTATTATAGGTCTTGGACTCATCGGAGGTTCAATGGCAAAGGCATACAGAGCGTATGCGGAAGAAAACAATTCAAATTTTGAAATATATGCAGAGGATAGCGACCATATGACGCTGGAGTACGCAATGCTTTCAGGTGTTGTAAACGGACGGCTTGACGAGAATAAAATATCCGAATGTGATGCGATATTTATAGCCTTGTATCCGTCATTGGCAGTGGAGTATCTGGAAAAAATTGCAACGATTGTGAATAAAAGCTGCATAGTTATGGATCTTTGCGGTACAAAACGCCTTGTATGTGAGCGTGGCTTTGCACTTGCGGGTGAATACGGCTTTACGTTTGTCGGAGGACACCCAATGGCGGGAACACAGTATTCCGGCTATAAATATGCAAGGTCGGATCTGTTTGCAAACGCACCGATGGTAATAGTTCCACCGACGTTTGATGATATTGAGCTTTTTGACAGAATTAAGAAGATATTATTGCCTGTCGGCTTTGGCAAATTCTCCGTAACGACTGCACAGGAGCACGACAAGAGAATAGCATTTACATCACAGCTGGCGCATGTTGTTTCAAATGCGTATGTAAAAAGTCCGACTGCAAAGGATCACAGCGGCTTTTCTGCAGGCAGCTATAAGGACCTCACACGTGTTGCATGGCTCAATGAGAAAATGTGGACCGATCTTTTTATGGAGAACAGAGAAAATCTTATTTTTGAAGTCGAGAATATAATAAGCTCGCTGGAGGAATACAGATCTGCACTCGAAAAGGGTGACAGCACAGCTCTTTGCGAATTGCTTAAGGACGGCAGGATCGCTAAGGAAGAAATTGACGGAAAATGAATGCTTTGAAGGACTGCTACACACTGTCAAACGGGGTAAAAATACCTTGCATTGGCTTCGGAACATGGAAGCTGCTTGAGGAAGAATGCATAAATGCGGTAAAATGTGCCATTGAGGCGGGCTATCGTCATATAGACACTGCAACCGCATACAGAAATGAAAAGAGCGTTGCGGAGGGTATACGTCGTTCGGGTATAAAGCGTGAGGACATTTTTGTAACGGATAAGCTTTGGAACAGCAGCAAGGGCTATGAGGCGACGCTGAAGGCTTGTAAAAGATCGTTGGAGTTTTTGGGTATGGAGTACATTGACCTGTATTTGATACATTGGCCACGCTCAAAAAAACATTTTGATGATTATATTGAGCTTAACAATGAAACATGGAGAGCATTTGAGACCCTGTATAATGACGGATATGTACGGGCGATAGGTGTTTCAAATTTTATGTGCCACCATATACAGCCGCTTATCGATTCCGCAAGGGTATTGCCCATGGTGGATCAGATAGAATTAAGTCCTCAATTCAGACAGGACGGGATTGCTGATTTTTGCCGCAAAAACAGAATAATAATTGAGGCATACGCACCGCTTGCACGCGGAAACACACTTAATTCGCCTCAGCTGCAATATATTGCGGATAAGTATAAATGCACACCTGCACAAATATGCGTGTCATGGAGCCTTTTTAAGGGCTATTTGCCGTTGCCAAAGTCGTGTAATGAGGGAAGAATAAGGGAAAATATAAATGCATTTGATATAAGCTTTGATGAAGAGGACGAGAGGCTCATTGATGAGCTTACGGTGTTTGGCAGGACTGTTGCGGATCCGGATGATCCGCCGTTTTGATATTGCCGCACAAAGGAGGATATTATGGATCAGTTAAGATTTGCAACGATAGGTTCAAGCAAAATAACTCAGAATTTTATTGACGGAACAAGGATCTCAAAAAAGATGCTTCATTCCGCGGTTTATTCACGCACATACGAACAGGGAGAGATGTTTTCGAGGGCAAACGGTAATGTACCGGTGTACACAAGCCTTGAGAAGCTTGCAGAAAGCGATATTGAGGCAATTTATGTTGCGTCCCCCAATAAGTTTCACTACGAGCAGAGTAAATTCATGCTTGAGCACGGAAAACATGTAATCTGCGAAAAGTCAATATCTGCACAGCCCGAACAGGTAAAAGAGCTTGTTGAGATCGCAAAGGAGCACAATGTGATATTTATGGAGGCGTTGATGTTTATGCATTTGCCATCGAAAAATATCCTTTCGGATGCGTTATCCGAGATAGGAGAGACAAAATCGGTAAATATTAATTTCTGTCAACGCTCGTCACGCTATGATGCATACCGTAACGGCGAGCTGCCGAATATATTCGATCCGAAATGTGAAACGGGAGCATTGCTTGATCTTGGAGTGTACTGTGTGTATCCTTCCGTGTATTTCTGGGGGAGACCAAAGCGTGTTGAGGCAACATCATCCTTTTTATCAAGCGGAGTTGACGGAACGGGAAGTGTAATATTTGATTACGGTGATAAATTGGTAACGCTTAATTATTCAAAGCTCTGCCAAGGAATGGTACCCTCACAATTTGTCGGAGATGAGGGCTGTGTTACGGTCGATTCCATATCAACGCTTGAAAACATAAATATCTATGATACAAAAGGCAATAAAAGACATCTGTGGGACGGCGAATCAAAGGAAAAGCTGATGAGCCATGAGGCAGGAGATTTTGCTGAATTTGTGCGTAATGCGGAAGATAATAAAAGATATTACGATTTTTGTACCGACATTATGATCTCTGTGTCCGAATTGATGTATGAGATAAGAATGAAGAGTGGACTTTATTATCCCTCAGACAAAATAAACAAGTAAGTAAATAACCCATGATGGCGATCATCATGGGTTATTATATTTTATTTATGGAGTTTCTTCGTTATTGGTTTGTTTTATTCGTAAAATTCCATTGATTCCAGTGTTAGATCCACGTTTATCACGTTGTCTGTGGAATTACGTATAATGGAAAGGGTGATCATATCACCGTCATTGAATTTGTTTATTATATTCTTTATATCATCCACATTCTTTACTGTTGTGCCATTGATGCCTATTATTATGTCATAACTTTGAATGCCTGCCTTTTCTGCAGGACCGTCATCTGTAACGGAAATAACTATAACGCCGTCGCAGAGCAACTGTGAATAATTGGTATCCTGAACGGCAACGCCGCTTATACCTATGCCGAGGCGTGTGGAGGGGTTCTTTGAGAGAGAGTCTTCAACAAACGGCTTGAATGTGCTTGAGGACAGGGCAAAGCCTATGTTCTCCGTATCACCGTCGGCAATTTTATATGTGTTTATGCCGACTACCTCACCCTTCATGTTGAATAACGGTCCGCCGCTGTTGCCGTGGTTTATGGGGGCATCGGTCTGTACATATTTTGCGGATGAGCCTGCAAGCATTCTTTCCGAAAAGCATACTCTGCCATATGAGAGGGAGCCGTAAAGCTCCTGTGAGTAGGGCGTACCTACTGCAAACACAGCGTCACCTGTGCGTGTTTTTGTTGCATCTCCTATAAATGCAACGGACAACTTTTCATTTGGAGTTATTTTAAGCACAGCGATGTCATTTACATCATCGTAATCCACAATGGCTGCACTGTATTTGTTCCTGTTGTTTAATACCACCGAGATCTTTGAGGAATCAGAAATCACATGGTAATTTGTAACTATATGGCCTGCATCGGTAACAATAAAGCCGGACCCCATTTTGTCTTTGTTTGTAACGATCGTAACCACGGAATTTACAACATAGTCATATATATCTGCAAGGGAAGTGCGTTCGTCCACCACAAAGGATGTTTTGTCCTGCAATGATGCTTGAGGATCGTCGGGTTTCTGAACAGGTATTTCGGAGCTGTATTTTAGTATTACCGCAAAACTTGCTGTTATCAGTATGCAAGCAATAACGGCAATTATATACTTTAACGGTGAGTGTTTTGGTGACTTGTACACTTCGTATTCAAAATCGTTCATAGCGTAAGCCTTTCATACATTTTCGATAGGGCTATTATATATCCTCATTGTGACAATGGATTGAATTTGTACTGATTTTATTCTAAATCGCATGCGAACAATGTAAATGTAAACTCAGTGCCCTTGTTTTGCACACTTTTTACCGATATTTTCTCGCCGTGAGCATTTATAATACTTTTTGTGAGGTACAGACCCATTCCGAGAGAATGCTTTGTTGCTGAGGTTGTAAAATATTTATCCCATATCAACGGAATGTATTCCTCAGGTATGCCGTTCCCGTGATCTCTTACGGTGATGTATGCTTTATTGCCCTTTAAGCTCGTGCTCAGCGTTATATCTGCACAATTATCCCTTTTGCCGTACTTTATTGCATTATCTATAAGGTTGACGATGACCTCATGCAAAAGGCTCTTATCCGCCTTGACGTTCAGGACATCCTCCGCAAAATCATATTCAGTATTTATGCGGCAATCGCTACTTGGTATTTCTTTTTTATTGCTTGCAATATCGGATATAAGCTTGTTTATGTCAAAGATCTCCATGTTCAGGACAGGATTTTTTGAGTTGACCTTTGTCATTATCATAAAGCTTTCTATCATATCCATCATTCTGTCAGATTCTGCAAGTACAGTATTGATGTAATCCTCCTGCTTGTCCTGCGGAATAACTCCGTCCTTCAATGCACAAAGGTAGCCCTTTATAGATGTGAGGGGAGATCGCAATTCGTGACAAAGCATTGCAATGCTTTCTTCATTATTAGTGTAATTATCCATGTTGATGCTCCGTACATATAAAAAAGAATGGTAAAATTACCATTCTTGTCGTTTTATTGTTGTTTAAGTTCAAATTTGTATCCAACGCCCCATACTGTTCTCAATGCCCAGCTTGCATCGTTGTCAGAATCCTTTTTATCCTGATTGAGCTTGCAACGGATCCTCTTTATGTGAACGTCGATCGTTCTTGTTTCACCGAAGTAATCAAAGCCCCATACATTTTCAAGCAGCTGTTCACGAGTGAATACCTTGTTTGGGTTGGATGCAAGGAAGTACAAAAGCTGTATTTCCTTTGGCGGAAGTTCATACTCAACGCCTTTGCAAATGACCTTATAATTGTCGATCTCGATGGTGAGGTCGGGATATTTTACGACCTTGGGATCATGATTTTTAATTCTGCGTGTGTTTGCCTTTATTC
>CAYOGO010000104.1:0-5049 GCA_964403405.1 uncultured Lachnospiraceae bacterium
AGTATTCCCTCCGTGCAAGGTCGTTTCATTCAAGGTTGGTAAGACATTGAGAGATACACTTAATCACGGTTGTGATTGCGACTGCGACGAAGAATGATCTTTCTGCAAATCATAGACTTTAAAGCTGCTGCACATTAAATTGCCGCAGCTTTTGTTATATTCAGGATCGGAGAGAAAGAATTATGAGATTGGATAAATATCTCAAGGTGTCACGTATAATAAAACGCCGTACAGTGGCTAATGAGGCCTGTGATAACGGTAGAGTAATTATCAATGGTAAAGTGGCAAAGCCGTCTACAGAGGTCAAGGAGGGCGATATTATCGAGATAATGTTTGGTGATACGCCTCAAAAATACAGAATACTTCAGGTAAAGGATGCTGTTGGTAAAAGTCAGAGTATTGAGATGTATGAATCTGTAAAATAAAAGGTTCTTAATGTGTTGTTGTGAGCATAGTATGTACTGTCCGAACAGGAAAAGCGCAACGAAAGGAAACAATGACATATGAATTATCGGATAGAAGAAAAAAATACACCACCGCTGGGCTCACATTCACTCAAACTTGATGACAGGCGATTCTTGTCGGTAACGGGAGTAACGGATGTTGACGGCTTTGACGAGCACACTATTGTGCTTGCAACCACTTACGGTATGATGACGGTACATGGCTGCGAGCTTCACATAAATAAGCTGAATATTGACGATGGTTGCCTGAATATTGAGGGTAATGTGGAATCGATACAGTACAGTAATGCTGATATTCAAGATAAAGGGAGCTGGTTGTCACGTATTTTCAGATAAATATTGACGGTCTGCCAGAAATGATGGGTGTGGAGCCCGTCATTCTTCAGATAATGCTGTTTACACTGTGCTTTCTGGTGGGCTTTGTTGCGATAATAGTATATACATTGTACAGCAAGTTTATTACAAGAACATTCAGTGGCAAAAGATCAAAGAGGCTCATGCTGTATATTACGGATATTCTGTTCTGGCTTAATTACGCATTATTTGTTTTTATTATCTACTACAATGTGAACAACGGCAGATTCAGAGTATTCTATTTTATAATAATGCTGCTTGGTCTGCTTACCGCATACAATATAAAAATTCATTTTTACAAAAAACGCAATATATAAAAGGGGTCCTTACGGAGAATATCGTTTTGTCCGTAAAGACCCTTTGCTTTATACATTGGTTAAATTTTGAAGCTCATCTATTGCCTTAGCACGATCACCTTTGCCGAAAACAGCAGTACCTGCAACGGCAATATCACAGCCTGCATTGTATACCTCGGCAATATTTGAGGCATTAACACCGCCGTCAACCTGAATAAGCGTTTTAAGCCCCTTTTCATCAATCAGGCGGCGAGATAATTTTATCTTATCGGTTGCACTCGGTATGTATTTCTGACCTCCAAAGCCCGGCTCAACGCTCATAATGAGCAACATATCCATGCAGGGGAGAAGATGAGCAATTTCCTCTATACTTGTTGCTGGCTTTACGGACAACGCCGCTTTTACACCCTTTGAGTGTATGTAATTCAGTATTTCCTCTGCATTATCCCTTGCTGCCTCGTAATGGAATGTTATGCTGTTTGCACCTGCGGATATAAAGCTGTCAATATATTTCATGGGATCGCTTATCATGAGATGAACATCAAATATGAGTGTTGACAATGGTCTTAACTGCTTTACAATGTCATATCCGAATGAAATATTCGGTACGAACATTCCATCCATAATATCAAGGTGCAGCATGTATGCATTTGTCATGTTGAGGGACTCTACCTCACTGCCGAGTTTTGTAAAATTTGCCGCAAGGAGCGACGGTGCTATTTTTATCATTTGTATATGACCTTTCTTTGCTTTATTTGCTCGTATATTTTTATGTAATTCTCATACCTTGTTTTTGATATCTCACCATCTTCGACCGCCTGCTTTATTGCACAGTCTGGCTCGTGAGTGTGAGTACATGCACTGAATGCACATTTTCGCATATATCTGCAAAATTCAGGATAACAGGATGTCAGGAAGTCTATTTTTGCGACCTCCGTATCGTATTTTGAAAACCCGGGAGTATCCATAACAAACACATCATTTGATATATTGTGCAGCTCAACGTGTCGCGTTGTATGCCGTCCTCGCTTGAGCTTATCGCTCAGCTGTCCTATCTCCATATCTGTCTGTGGACACAGTGCGTGAATAACCGATGTTTTTCCGACGCCTGATTGCCCTGCAAAAGCCGTAACTCCTGGTTTCAGGTAATCCCTTATTTTTGCAATTCCGTTCTCAGAGGCGCAATCAGAGGCAACATACGGTATATCTGTCGCATACAAATGACTTATTATCCTGTCAACATCATTCTTTTCGGCAATATCGCATTTGTTTATTATCACAAACGGTTTTATACCGAGATAAAACGCAGATACCGTCAATTTATCAAGCATCAATGTATCTGCCACAGGGAGCTGAGCAGAGACTACTATACCGAGGTGATCGATATTTGCAACAGGCGGACGAACAAGAACATTTTTTCTTGTTTCTATGTCCGTAATACAATCATCGTCATTTACGGTAACGTTGTCACCGATGCACGGCGTGATCCTTTCTTTTCTGAACACGCCCCGGGCGGTGCATACTGTTATTATTCCGTCGTGTGAGACCTCATATGTGCCTCCCACTCCCTTTACGATCTTTCCTTTGAACATATTCTTCTGTTAATTAAAACTGATCTGTCTGCTGCTCTCATATTCACCGTTGACGTAAATATAATACGTCTGAGTACCGCTGCCTTCAAGATCTACGGCGATCTGTGAGTCATAAACATCGACATCGTTTTCAAACACGGTCACCATCGAACCGTTCTTTATCTGCTTTATTTCCACAAATACGGTATTGTTGGGGGAGATCACAACATAGTCCTTCAATGTGTATGTCAAGGTTTTCTTTATGAGCTTTTGTGGTCCGAGGCTTATCACAAAGTGCACTTCGTCACCCTTTTCTATCTCCGTTCCTGCAAGAATATCCTGACTTATAACTATATCCTTGCCAACCGTTTCGCTGTATTCATATGTTATCCTCATAGTAAATCCGCTTGCAAGCTCACGAAGCGTTTTTTCGGTATATCCCACGTAATTTTTCATTATAAGAGTATTATCCGACGGTCCGTTGCTCACATCAAATGTTATTGTAACATAGCTGCCGTCAAGTGAATACTTGCCATGAGGTATTGACTGTGCGACAATGGTATTTAGTGGCTCATCACTGTCAACATAATTATACTTTATAGCGATATAACCATTGCTTCTCAGCTCGTACTCAGCCGTCATGAGGTCCTTGCCCAGGCAGTTGGGAATATCTATCTCATATGCACCAAGGCTTACGATCACCTCAATAAGAGTATCCTCATTGACCTGCTCTCCTGCCTCAGGCATCTGGGATACAATGCAGCCCGAAGGGACCTTTGAGCTGTACTGCGAACCAACAACTCTGTATATGAGCTGCTTTTTTTCAAGCGTTTCACGTGCATTTTGCTCAGATTCACCGTAAATATCAGGTACATCGACCTTTGATACGACGAAATTGTTTTCTATTATCGTCGATCCGACTTCATAAATTCCATATATAAGTATAACAAGCAAACAGCTCAACAATACCACTATAAGCACATTGCCGAGGAATGAATTAAGCTTTTGTGCCTGCTTCTCCCTTTGTGCCTTTTCTTTATTCTTGTTGGTTTTATTGGTTTCAGCCTTTTTTAGGGATTTTCTTCTCTTTTCGTAAGCTGTCATTGCAGGTCTGCCCACAAGCCCTATATCATGCTCGCCGCCCAACATGCACTTCTGCAGATCTCTTATCATGTCATCGATAGTACGGTATCTGTTTTCGTACTTCTTTGCCATTGCATTTTTTATTATGTTATCAAGAGATGTGCTTACGTTTTTATTTAATTTTTTTGCGGATTCAGGCTCCTTTGTAACATGCTGCATTGCAATATTGACTGCATTTTCGCCGTCAAAGGGGAGAGTACCCGTTACCATTTCGTACAGAACAACGCCCAGTGAATAAATGTCCGTTCTTTCGTCAACGCTTAACCCACGCACTTGCTCGGGCGATGTATAATACACAGTTCCTATAAGATTTTTACCATATTCCGTCGTTCTTGTTGCATCCGAAACAATATGTGCTATGCCGAAATCGGTTATTTTCACTGTGCCGTCGGTGCTAATTATTACATTATGAGGCTTTATATCTCTGTGGATCACTCCGCTTGAATGTGCATGCTGTAATCCCAATGCGATCTTATATGAGATCTCAGCGGCACGGGCGGAATCTATTATACCGTGCTGATCCATATATTCTTTAAGTGTTACGCCCTCAATAAGATCACGCACTATATAGTGTATATTGCCGTCACAGCCGACATCAAGGGTCCTCACGATATTCGGATGCATCAGTCTTTTTGCGGCTTCTGCCTCAACATTGAATTTTTTTATAAGCTGAGCATCGTCGGAAAGCTCAGCTCTTAATACCTTAACGGCAACTGCCTGCATAGTTTGCAGATCAATGGCTTTATATACTATCGACATGCCGCCGCTGCCAATTTGCTCCTCAAGCTTATATCTGTTATTAAGGATCTTTTCTGTCATGAATCAATCACCTTTCTTTATGTAGCAGCTCGGTTACAACCGATTATTATGACCGTAATATTATCTGTTCCGCCCTTGACCAATGCAAGGTCCTTTAATGTGTTTGCTATCGACTCAAGCGTACATGTAGAATCAAACAATATAAGCAATTCTTCTATGCAGATGTGGGAAGTCAAGCCGTCCGTACAAAGCACTATATAGTCACCCTCGCAAATATCCTTTATAAAAATATCTCCCAAAACAGTCGGTTCTATACCTATTGCTCTTGTAATTACGTTTTTTTGAGGATGAGTCTGCGCTTCCTCCTCAGTGATTATATCCTTAAGTAACAATTCCTGAACCACAGAGTGATCGTGCGTCACCTGACAAAGCTCTCCGTTATGTATAAGATAAGCTCTGCTA
>CAYOGO010000105.1:0-4987 GCA_964403405.1 uncultured Lachnospiraceae bacterium
GCACAAGCACGCATATGACGAAGTTAAGCACCGCACAGGCAATACCGCATACAGCAAGTATATTCCATATATTATCTGTTAACAACCGCATTATAAATGCCTCTTTTTTTGAAAAACACGTATAATAAAATCCACTTCGGTATTCAGCTCATCAAGTGCCTTTAATCTATTTGCACCCTCCTTGGAGGTTTTCCAATAATAGGGTGTCATCGAAAACAGGTTCCATATATCATCATGAGGTACAGCTATGTCATAGCTTACCTCATACGTATCTACGAGTTCAAAATACTTCAACTGAATGTCAGTGTTATTTTCGTAAGGATTGTCGTATAAAACCTTTTTCAGCCCGAAAAGGTGTCTTTTACCCGGTGTCACAAGCACAAATTTACCGTTTTCATTCAATACCCTTGAAAATTCAACCTCATCGTATGCACAAAAGCAACACAGTATCGTATCGAACGCATCATCATCAAGCGGAAGATCGTGCAGTGTTGCTACACAAAAGGCAATGTCCTTATATGTATTTGCCGCATATGACAATGCAAATTTTGATATATCAAAGCCCGTCACATGTCTGTCTCCGCCTGAAGCTATCCTGCCTGTGTAATATCCCTCGCCACAGCCTATATCTGCTACCATGCTTGCGGATATATCATCCATGACCTGTGCAAGCTTATCCGCAAGAGGCTTGTAATAGCCGTTATTCAGAAAAGTGCGTCTTGCCCTCACCATATCCTTGTTGTCGCCGGGAATCGTGCCTTTTTTATGCTGGAGCAAAAGATTTACGTACCCACGTGACGAAATGTCATATGAGTGACCCTCCTCGCACTTAAGACAACCGTTTTCCACGTGCAAGGTCTTTGCACAATTCGGACAAGCTATACCCGAAAATTTGTTCGGATCCGTTTCCATTTATAATTCTCCTTATTTCTTATCAAAAACAAAAAATCTGCTGCCGATGTAATTTATCGCCATTGAAACAAATGAAGAAATTATCTTTGCGATATATTTATTTATTTCAAGGCTTGATATCAACAACGACAATGCCAGGGTCGACGCCCCGAGTGACAGCAGGTTTACAACAATAAATTTTAAAAATTCAACACCTGTTTTTGTGTTTTTTGCCTTGAATGTAAAAAATTTATTACCCATAAAGCTTGCAAGCGTGCCCGTTGCATATCCCACAACATTTGCAAGCACGGGGTCTGCCGATAAAAATGTCGTCATGACAAAGTATACGCCCCAATCGATCAGCGTATTGACTACGCCGACCATGGCATATTTTATTATCCTTATATATTCATTCTTATCCTTTATATCAAACTTCATATTTCCTCCTCGCTACATAAAGCGCGACAATGTGTTCTTTGTGACGTTATATTCGTACACACTTGTGAACGGAACGCTCAGATAACGCTCTTTGTTTGACCACATCATATGATTTACTATACAGTACAGAATATTTATTACACCGCAATGCGTAAACACGGCTGCATTTGCTGCTATGTTATCCGAAAGGATGTCCTCTCTCAGATTTATGAAGGCACGCCTTATTCTGTGAAAAAACTCTATGGGGCTCTCTCCACCGGGATATTTTTGATTCATTTCAAGCGATGACCAATACAGCCCGGGATACAGTATTTCCGCCTCCTTGTTCAGCATACCTGCAAGCTTGCCGTTATTTGTCTCTCTCCAGCTCATTTTATAAACAGGCTCTATATTCAACGCTTTGCAAACAGGTCTTGCAGTCTGCACGGCACGCGGGAGGTCCGATGTGATTATTGTACCAATATTCATGCTTTGCCTGTGTTCGATAAAGCTGCTTGCAAGAGCATTCGCCTGCAAGTGGCCTTCTTTTACAAGCGGGCGCCTGCTCCAACCGCCGCGGTAACGACCGTCATCCTTGCCGTGACGAACAAAATAAATAAATTTATCCACACATCTTCCTCCTTCATAAAGATCTCCGTTTGCCGAGGCTTTACGCCTCGCTTACGTACATTATAACATCATGAAATGCGTTATCCGCATTTCTACCTCAAATATTTCAATAATTGCATCAGAGCAAACGAAGTTTGTTCCTTGCTTGCAATTATTATACCATACTTTCAAAAAAAATAACAGATGCAATTTCAAATAAAGTCATACCATAGACAAGGTCATAACATAAGGGTGTCGGTGCATATATTTTGAATATACAAAGATATAAAGCGAAGGTGATGGTGATCTTATGAAATTCAAAATAAATAAGCTGAAGCAGACTGCCCAAAAAATCCGTCATATTTTTTTATCACCGACAGTCGGTATATGTCTGTTGCTTATCGCAAGCTTTGTTATAAGCAAGATAGCTCCTGAGATCGTTCAAACTGCATCGGATAAGCTCGTTCCCATTTACAGCGTTGACAGAAATGACAAATACATATCCCTCACCGTGGATGCGGCATGGGGCAACGAGTATACTGATGAAATAATCGATATTCTCGACAGATACAATGTAACCATAACATTTTTTACCGTTGATTTTTGGGCAAATGAATACCCCGAGGACATTAAAAAATTAAAGCTGCACGGTCATGAAATAGGAAACCATTCCGCAACACATCCCGACATGGCAAATCTTTCAAGTGATGAGATCAAAGAGGAGATTCTGAAAACATGGGAGACTCAACAGAAATATGCCGGATCAAGTGCGGTACGTCTTTTCAGAGCCCCGTACGGAAGCTACAACAACCGATTGATCCGGATATGCCGCGATTACGGATTTGAGTGCATTCAATGGGATGTTGACTCTATCGATTGGAAAAAGGATGCAGACGTAGACAGCGTCGTAAAACGTGTTATTTCAAAAACAAGATCGGGCTCGATAATATTGATGCATAACAATTCATCCGTCATAACAAAGGTACTGCCACAGGTAATTGAGGCATTGCTTAAGGACGGCTACATATTTGTGCCCGTATCTCAGCTCATATACAAGGGAAATTACACAATAGATGCAAACGGAATACAACACACATCATATTAAAGAAAGGGCGGATCATCCGCATACAAGCATGGAAATAACAACAAACAAAACAGAGCTGGCAGGCAGCATAACCGACACACCAGTGCTGTCACATAGCGTTTTCGGTGAAAACTTTTATTCTGCATTTTTGGAAATAAAGCGTTTAAGTGACCGCACAGACATAATACCGTTAACCTTACCTGAAAAAACAGTGCATGAGCACAGCATAAAGAAGGGCACGAGAATACATTTTCAGGGACAGCTGAGATCATACAATTACTACCTCAAGGTGGAGGATCTGGGTAAGGACAAAAAAAGCCGTCTCGTTGTCACATCCTTTTGCAAAGCAGTATTACCGTACACAGAAGATATAAACAGCGTAATGCTTGATGGGTTTATTTGCAAGCCGCCTATATACAGAGTAACACCCTTCGGAAAGCAAATAACGGATATTTTGGTTGCGATAAACAGAAATTACGGCAAATCCGACTACATACCCGTTATTTATTGGGGCAACAATGCACAGTATGCGTCAAGCCTTGTTGTAGGCTCACACATATCCGTTTTCGGAAGATTGCAAAGTCGTAATTATGAGAAAAGGCTTCCCGACGGCAGCAGTACAACAAAAACAACGTACGAGGTTTCAGGATTTCAGCTTAAGATCCAAAAAGATGATTGACAAATACAGCACATATATGATAAAATTATACAGGCGTTTTATAGCGCAATTATGTAAAAGTATTTTACGGAGGACAAATACATGCCTATATGGGAAGATCTTGAATGGACCGGTATATCATGGTCAAGACCGAGGATGAGCGAAAGAATAATGCTGATAGGTGACTCTATAACAAACGGATATTCTGCATTGTCGATAAAGCATTTGAAAATGAATATTCGGTTGGAAAGCATACATCATCAAAGGCAGCTGACAATATATACCTGATAAAGGAATGGGAAACAATGATACATGAGTTCAACAGAAACAGTATAAAATTGATTCATTTCAACAACGGAATACACGGAGTATGGCATTTAAGCAGCGAGCAGTATCAAGTGTGCTACGACTACTGTGTTCAGAGCCTGCTTGAGATGGCACCGTGTGCTAAATTGGTGCTTGCACTCTCAACACCCTTGAGAGTCGGCGGTGATACATACAAATACTATACAAAAATAAACGATAAAATATTGCAAAATAATGATATAGTAAGAAATATCGCATCAAAATATTCACTCCAGGTCAACGACCTCTATTCGGTGGTTGACAAAAAGCAGGAATACTCAGCCGATGACGGCACTCATTTTAACACAGCCGGCTATAAGGCTCTCAGTGAGCAGGTCATCAGCGTCATAAGGAACAGCTTAAAATAAAACGGAAAAAGACGTCGTTTTGACAGTGGATCTTAAATATTGAACGGAGACCCATGATGAACAAAACAACGTCTTTTAATTTTGCTTTTATTTTTTCGGGATGCTTTTTCGGTGCAGGCTTTGTTGCAGGCACGGAAATGCGTGATTTTTTCTGCAGATACGGTTTATTGGGATATTTTTTATACGCTGCTTCAATAGTAATAGCCGCCGTAACATCTTTAAGGCTTACAAAGCTAAAGCTGCTTACGGGCGAGAGCTCGTTTGAAGCAATCGTATTCGGTAAGGATCATGCTTTTTTGATCCGCACGGCAGTGCTTATAAAGCACTTGTTCATGCTGTCCCTTGTGACCTTCTGTGCCTCATGTACCGATGAGATATTGCACTGTGTCACGGGCAAAAGCACATTGTACGGAGGAGTACTGCTTATTACGCTCAATTTTATCATATCAATCATCGGAAAAAAGAGTGCTTCTGCCGTATTTTCACTGTGTGTTCCCGTCATAAGCATTTTTAGTCTGCTTTGTTGCATTTACTGCGGACTACATTTTAATGCATATCCTTCACCGACTGTGTACTCTTTGCCCCGTATGCTGTTTTCTCCTCTTTTATATGCAG
>CAYOGO010000106.1:0-4983 GCA_964403405.1 uncultured Lachnospiraceae bacterium
GTGCGGCAATGGTCTCAAGCTTCTCGGAATAGAACACAAGGTCCTCATCCATGAATTTTGCATAATCGCAATACGGATTCAGCATGAGAATATCATACCTGCATTTTTCACGATACTCGGTATTTTCGATCATGTCGCATATTTCAGCGCAATTCTCTGTCAAGACCATTCTTATCGAGCGTGCACTGCCAATATCGCTTTTCAGCGTTTTTAAGCAATCATCATCGACCTGCATTGTCACAAGACCCCAATCCTCTGCTGTTTTCTTTCTGAAATCAAAAACAAAAAATACAACAAAAAGCACGAGTAGCAATATATTTGCAACGGACTTTACAACAACATTATCAACACCCATGTCCTTGAAGCCCAAGTAGAGCATGATCGGAACCATAACAAGCACAACGTATGCCACGATCAGATATTTTTTATAATTAAGCCTTATGTTTTTCTTTTCTATCCATTTAATTAATTTATCCTTCATATGACCTCTTACATTCTTTCGTAACCGAAATAATCCACAAACCTGCCGAGCCTTGTATTTATTTTTTTTATAAGCTCATCACTCAACGAAAAATTGTTGGTTTTATAGTCACCTAGACTCTTGATATAGTCTTCAAATTTAGGCTTTGCCTGTTCAAATCCGTCAATACCAAGCTCTGTATATATATTTTCAAGCGTTTCAATCGGGGATCTTACAAAATCCTCATATTTTATTTCTATTAAATTACCCTCCGGTATCAGCTCTTTATCCTTTATGTACTGATCGTACAGCTGCTCATACAGGTCGATTATATAATTCTCCACAAATTCATCGGACGGAAACCCCTGAAGCGAAAACATCGGGAACATCGTCTTGAACAATCCGAACGTCGATACTATTACCTTATACGGATTTCTGTATATATGCACATATTTTGAATTCGGGAACATATCAAGCAGTGCATCGACATGGCATGTATTATCCGGGCTCTTGAGCAGCATGCACTTACCGTCACGTGCAAAAGTTATCTTCTTTATTATACCCGTATACGCCTTTTTGAATCGCTTATATACCTTTGGGGACATATTCTTTGTAAAAGCCATATCCTTGTAGTAATCGGCATTTTTCGGGAACGCCGACATATGTATTATACACTCCGGTATCTGTGAGCCGTAGGCATAAAGCTCCTCCTGCGGAACATATGTCGTATATTTTATATTATCCATGGGACGCTTGTCCGGCATTGAGCTTGCAATGAGCTTTCTCAAGGGCTTGCCGCAAAGCAGAAAATAATTGTGTGCAAATACCGATACTGCATCAAAATATCCGAATTGCTCATCCTGCGACAAAACATTGAAAAGATACGTTGTGCCGCTCCTCCAATGGCCAAGAATGAAGACTGGTCCCTTGTCTATTTTTGTGTTTTTTATGCGTCTTCCGTATATTAGCTTTTCAAGCATTGCAGGAAAAAACATAACAAATGACGCAAAGGTTATATAACAAGCCTTCCATATGCATGACGGCTTTATTCTGAATTTATTCTGCCACAGCAGTCTTAACCAGTTGTCAAACCTGCACCCGGAGATATAATTACTGTTTATGCTGTATTTTACTTTGTTTTTATCTTTATTTGCCATTTTTGTATCCGTTATTTTGTTATATATACTGCCAAAAAATACATTATTACCATTACAGTATATTATACCAAAAAAATGTGATAATTGGAAGTGCTTTTTACAATTAAAAAGAGAAATTATTGTAAATTTTGTACAAAGCAATAATCAGCCACCCATTAACAGCAAAGAATGCTCTTGCTATGCGATAAGACTGTTTTGTATAAAAAATCATATAAATTAATAAAAAAACGCTTGACAAATGTTCTCACAAGTGATATAATTTTCCAAAAGCGTTTGAACGGGAACAAGTAAGCTCATGCAATATGCTCACAGAGAGTTGTCGGCAGGTGGAAGACAACAGCAGGTATGTGCCGAATACATTCCGTTAGCTCCGCACCGAAGTGCTTGATTGCATTGTAGATTGCGGCGGGCTGCACCCGTTACAGTGATAGGACATCGCATATTATGTCGTGTCTGAAGGCCGTATTTATACGGTAAATTGAGGTGGTACCACGGTTTTGTAAAGATCGTCCTCTGCAATATGCAGGGGGCGTTATTTTTTTGCCATTAAAGCTCTCTGCAAGAATTTGGAGGTAAACAAAAATGGCAATTAAAATTATTCTTTTGGTCCTGTTTTTTGCAGTAATGATAGCTGTCGGCATCAACTGCAGAAGGCACAGTGTCGATGTAAATGGCTTTGTTCTCGGCGGAAGATCCGTCGGACCATGGCTTACGGCGTTTGCGTTCGGAACGTCATACTTTTCTGCGGTAATATTTGTAGGCTATGCAGGACAGTTTGGCTGGAATTTCGGTATCTCATCCACGTGGATAGGTCTCGGAAACGCATTTATAGGCTCATTGCTTGCGTGGGTGGTCCTCGGACGTCGTACAAGAATCATGACTCAGCATATCGGTTCAAAAACCATGCCCGACTTTTTCGGTCATCGTTATGGCTCTGATAAGCTCAAAATAGCCGCATCGGTAATAACCTTTGTATTCCTTGTACCGTATACAGCGTCTCTTTTTAACGGACTTTCACGTTTGTTTGAAATGGCATTTGACATTGATTACGCTTACTGTGTTATCGTAATGGCAATCCTTACGGGTGTTTATGTTATCATCGGCGGATACATGGCTACGGCAGTCAATGATTTTATTCAGGGTATAATAATGCTTTTCGGTATAGTTGCCGTAATTGCCGCAGTGCTTGCGCAAAACGGCGGATTTACGGAATCCATAAAGGATCTTGCTCAGATAGAATCGGATGTTATGCCCGGTGCATATGCATCATTCTTCGGACCTAAACCGTTGTATCTTTTGGTCGTTGTATTGCTTACATCACTCGGCACATGGGGTCTTCCGCAAATGGTTGGTAAATTTTACTCAATAAAGAGCGAATCCGACATATCAAAGGGTACGATAATATCAACTCTTTTTGCTGTTGTTGTTGCAGGAGGCTGTTATTTTTTGGGCGGCTTCGGAAGACTTTTTACAACACAGGAGCAGGTTACGGCAGAGGGCTTTGACAGCATAATCCCTGCAATGCTATCCAATCTTCCTGATGTTTTGATAGCAATAGTGCTCGTACTTGTTTTGTCTGCTTCGATGTCAACGCTTTCATCTCTTGTTTTAACTTCAAGCTCAACGCTTACTCTTGATTTTATTCTGCCTTTGAAGAAAAAAGAGGTTTCCGAAAAGAAAAAAATAAGCATTATGAGAGTATTTATCGCTTTCTTTATTGTCGTATCCGCAGCTATTGCAATTGTACAGGCAAAATCAAAGGTTACATTTATAGCACAGCTCATGGGCGTGTCCTGGGGTGCTTTGGCAGGTGCCTTCCTTGCACCGTTCCTCTACGGCTTGTACTGGAAAAAGACAACAAAGGCAAGTGTTGTGGTAAGCTTTATATGCGGTACGGGAATCATGGTGGTACAGCTGCTTATATCTCTCGGCCTGTTCAGCTTCAACGGCGGTGTGCTCGGCTTTATATTTACAAATTCGCTCTATTCAGGCGTATTTGCAATGCTCATCAATATAATCATTGTGCCCTTGGTATCAATATTTACACAAAAAACAAAGCCTGCCGATACAGAGCAAATGTTTGCATGCTATGACAAAACAGTACAGGTACACGCCGTAACTGCGATTTCAGACAAACAATAAATGAGTACGGAGTTTTGCATAACAACAAAACGTACTATCATAAAGCGTCTAAGTGAGGGGTGTGAGGATGATCTCAAGCAGATATGGGACAGTATAGCTCAAACCGTATATGCACAATATGACAGACCTCACGCCACCGCAAAAGGTGAGATATCTAATACAGTCAAACGATGGGCAAATTGCAAAAACAGCCTAGAACATATGTTTTTTGCGGTATATCTCGATAAAAAAATGATAGGCTTTTATGTGTTTCATAAGAAAAATGCTGCGTTTGAGGTCGGTTACGGATTTAACACGGCATATCACGGAATGGGGTATGCAAAAGAAAGCTTTAATGCTGTAATGAACTATTTAAGAGCTACATATGAAGCAAAATTTATCGCCGGAACAGCCTTGGATAATACTCCGTCGGTAAAATTACTTGAGTCCTGCGGTTTCAAGCTCACAAAAACAGAAAAGGTATCATTTTATAAGGATATTCACGGAAATGATATATTTTTTGACGGCGGTGTGTTTGAATCGGAATAAAAATAATAATCGGGATATATGTTTGCGTATATCCCGATTATTTTATTGTACTTTATTGTATTGCAATATTTCTTCAAGAAGATTAAGCGATCCGCAAACAACAACAGCTGATCTTATTCCCTGTTCTTCATATTTTTTTGCCCTGCTTGCAGCCTCGGAAAGAGCATCCGATGTATTTTTGATAACAGTTACATCTTCATCAAAGCGTTCCGCTATGTATTCAGCTTCAGCTCTGCGTTTATTTACCATTTCGCAAACTATTCTTTCGTCAAAACGGCCATTGAGCAGTGCAATGGAATTTGTACAATCCTTATCCTTAAACATCGAAAATACAAGTATCTTTTTATAGTCTTTGAGATACATATCCACACATTTTACCAATGCCGACATACATTGCTCATTATGACCGCCGTCAAATATAACAAGCGGTTTTTTGTATACTATTTCGAACCTTCCGGGCCACTGTGTCTTTCTTATGCCGTTTTTTATACTTTCATCGCTTATATTGTAGCCTCGATTTCTCAATGCGAGAGTCACTGTTATTGCATTTATTGCATTTTTTACCTGATGTACACCTATCAATGGAGTGTGTATATCTGTCAGACTCACATTGTTATACACATAATCAAATGTACTGCCTTCTATCGATGTTTCCTTTATTGTATAATCCACATCTTTAGTGTCGTAAAGCTGTGA
>CAYOGO010000107.1:0-4966 GCA_964403405.1 uncultured Lachnospiraceae bacterium
GATATAATTCCCGAAAATGAGAGGGACCCTGAGGAAGTGGATTATTTTGACTTCCGCCCGTTGGGTAAGGGAATGCTGAATGTTCCGGAGATAATAAAGACTGCTGAGGCTTGCGGCACAAAGTGGTTTATAGTTGAACAGGATGACAAGAGCTACAGGTTCAAGGATTGGTCAAGGCTTGACTGTGCAAGAATGAGCATGGAATACGTACGCTCGCTTTGATGATGCATACGGGAGATAAAATGGCAGAGCTTTTGTTCTTGGGAACGGGTGCCCATGATTGGGGAAGCCCGAATGAAGATGGTTTTTTCAGAAGACATTCCGCAGCCATGGTAAATGACGATCTTGTGATAGATTGCGGCAAGTATCTGTTTGATTTTGCGGAAAGCATCAACAGAAGCGATCTTTATGATAATGTCACCGATCTTATCATAACGCATCAGCATGATGATCATTTTTACAGGGATACCGTTTTAAGGCTGGCACGAGATCATAAGTTGAGAGTCGGCTGTGACGGTAATATCCAAAGGCAGATAGGTGAGCATCAAAATATAGAATTTATCCATTTTGAGCAGTACAAATGGTATGAAATGGGAAGATGCAAGGTAATGCCCTTGCTTTCAAATCACGATATTATCATTGACGGGGATGCGCGCGCTTTCCACTACATAATAGAGACGCCCGACGGCAAAAAGCTCTTTTACGGTTTGGACGGTGCATGGTATCTGAGACCGTCATGGGCGGTAATGCAAAAGCATCGCTTTGATGTCATGGTGCTTGATTGTGCTGTCGGTGATAAGCACGATTGGCGTATATTTGAGCATAACACCATTCCGATGCTCCGCATGATGACACGTGAGATAAGAGAAAGACGGATGCTTGCGGACAGCGGAAGAATATTTGCTTCCCATCTTGCAAAAACGTTGCATACCTCACATGAGGATACAACGAATATATTAAATAAGATAGATGTTATCACTGCATACGACGGTCTGAAGGTCGTATTCTGATAATGTGCGGCTTTAATTGCCGAAATATAACGAAATAAACCGTTTTGGATGATCGACGGTATATAAATTTTGAAAAGGAGATTTTGATTATGAAAACAAATTTACCTATTGCTGTGCAGTTGTATTCCGTAAGAGATGAAATGGCAGCAGATTTTGAAGGAACACTCAGAAAGATCAAGGAGTTTGGTTATGACGGCGTTGAATTTGCAGGTCTTTTTGACAGAAAGCCCGAGGATATAAAGAACCTTCTCGCTGAGATAGGTCTTGTACCTGTTTCGGCACATGTAGCTTATGCCGAAATGATGGCAGATATAGAGGGCGTTATGTCCGCATACGCAACGATCGGTTGCAAGTATATTGTTATTCCTTACATGACTGACGAATACAGACCCAACGCTCCTAAGTTTGACGAGGCTTGTGAGAACATGAAGGTCCTCGGTAAGGCTGCAAATGCACACGGCTTGACATTGCTCTATCATAACCATGATTTTGAATTCGTTAAGATGGGTGATGAGTACGGTATCGACGTTATGTACAGCAGAGTACCTGCATGCTGTCTCCAGACAGAGCTTGATACATGCTGGGTAAACGTTGCAGGTGAGGATCCGGCAAACTTTGTGTTGAAGTACACAGGCAGAGCACCTGTTGTTCATCTTAAGGATTTCCACATGCCGGCTGTAAAGCCCGAAAAGATGTATGCACTCATCGGTATAGATGACGGCAAGGCAGAGGAAGAAAAGAGTGAGGATGATGTATTTGGCTTCAGACCGGTTGGTTACGGTATGCAGGATATGCCGTCCATCATTGCAGCATCCGAAAAGGCAGGCGCTGAGTGGCTCGTTGTTGAACAGGACAACCCTAGCATGGGCAAGTCACCGCTTGAATGCGTAAAGATGAGTATCGATTATCTTCATGCTTGATATTAATTGAAACAGTCAAAAACGTCCGCATCTGTATGCGGACGTTTTTGTTAATTATCCCTTGAAAATCAAATGATGTTGTGTTATAATAATCATGATCGGCGAAGCCGATCGCAAAATATACAAGGTATATTTTGCTCAATTTCGGGCGAAGTACGAAATTGTATAGATTATTTCAACATAAATTGCGAAAAAAGCGTAGCTTTTTGGGAGAGCAATTTGTGTTATAATAATTGCAAGCAAGGAACAAACTCCGTTTGTTCTGATGCAATTATTGAAACATTTGAGGAAGAAATGCGGATAACGTATTTCATGGTGTTATAATAATCATGATCGGCGAAGCCAGAAATTGTATAGATCATTTCAACATAAATTGCAAAATAAAAAATCATGAACGGTCAAAGGCGTATTTTGCGGCTGACCAAAGGAACCAAAGGAGTACAAAATGCCATTTGACGGTGCATTTTTAAGTTCCGTTATTGCGGAATTAAATAATTCAATACTCACAGCAAGAATAGAAAAGGTGCTTCAACCTGATAAAAGTGAAATAATTCTTCAGCTTCATACTAAAAGCGGAAGGTCGAAATTGCTTTTAAGTGCATCCGCTGTTGATCCGCGTGTCCACATCACGGATGTTGCCAGAAAAAATCCGGATATTGCACCGCCGTTTTGCATGCTGCTGAGAAAGCATATCACAGGTGGCAGGATAATTGACATTTCTCAGCCCGACTTTGACAGAATATGTGAGATAAAGATCCAGACAAAGAATGATCTGCAGGATATTACCGAAAAAACATTGATAATTGAAATGATGGGTAAGTACAGTAACATAATACTGACAGATCAGGATGGCAGGATATATGACTGCATAAAGCGTGTTGACGAGCAAATGAGCTCTGTGAGAGAGCTTTATCCCGGTTTAAAGTACGAAAAACCTCCGCAAGCGGAGAAAACGGACCCACGTCTCTCTGATGAAAGTATTGATGTGGATAATTATTCGGCAAAGTATTGCGGAATATCGTTTCCAACGGGTGAGGAACTTGCATTTTATAAGCAACACGGCGAAAAAGCACCCTTGCAGCTTATGTTTGACAGAATACGGGATCAAAAGCCTGTTACATACATAAATTCACGTGGAAAAACAGACATGCTGCCGTATCGGTACGACAGCATTGAATCCGATTTTAAGGAATGGTGCTCTCCGAGCGAGCTGCTGGATGATTTTTATGCGTCAAGGGATGCAAAAAACAGGCTTGATCAATATACAGCCAATTTGACGAAGCTTCTGAGAAATAATCTTTCGAGAGCGGAACGAAAAAAGGCTTTGCTTGAAAAGGAGGCAGACGATGTAAAGGATAACGACATCAACCGCATATACGGGGATCTTTTGACATCCAACATATATCTTTTGTCGAAGGGCATGGATAAGATCACCGTTATGAATTATTATTCGGATAATTGCGAGGATATAACAATACCCTTGAGGGTGGATATGACGCCGTCAGAAAATATAAAGCGGTATTTTAAGCGTTATACAAAGGGAAAAAATGCCATTTCAGAGATATCAAAGCAGCTGGATGAGACCGTGTACGAGATCGATTATCTGAGCAATCAGCTTTACAATATTCAGTCGTGTATAACGGACGAGGAGATCGATGAGATAATTGCCGAGCTTACAAAATTGGGCTATATGAAAAGGTCGTCAAAACAAAGGGAAAAAATGCCATTTCAGAGATATCAAAGCAGCTGGATGAGACCGTGTACGAGATCGATTATCTGAGCAATCAGCTTTACAATATTCAGTCGTGTATAACGGACGAGGAGATCGATGAGATAATTGCCGAGCTTACAAAATTGGGCTATATGAAAAGGTCGTCAAAACAGAATAAAAAGGAGGACAGTAAGCATACAGCCTCAAAGCCGCTGCGCTATGTAACAAAACACGGCAGGGATATTTTTGTGGGCAGAAACAGCACGCAAAATGAAAATCTGACGCATAAGACCGCAAAAGATGACGATGTGTGGCTGCACGCAAAGAACATTGCCGGCTCACATGTCATACTGAAATGCGGCGGTGAGTTGCCTGAGGAATGCATATTGGAGGCTGCAAGGCTGGCGGCATTTTACAGCAGTGCAAGCGGAAATACGAGAGTTGAGGTCGATTATTGTTTCAAGAAAAACGTGCACAAGGTAAACGGTGCAAAGCCCGGCTACGTGATATATGACAATTACTATACCGTAGTCGTTGACGGCACAAAAGAGAGTATAAGTGACTCCGAGAGATCGGATTGAAAGGGAGCTTATTATGATATTAAGGGAAATAATGTACGCGGCAGCCGACGTGGATGCATTTGCGGATTTTGAGTGGAAGAAAACGATAATAATATGCACCGTCGGTGCGTTTGTGATAGGCTGTATTATAGCATTCAGACAGATAAAGAAGGATTTTGACAATGGTAAGTTTGACGAAGCAGAGGATACAAAAAAGGTCGGTAAAAAATAATGGCTTTTGATGTCATATGTAACGAAAATTCAATTACGGTGCATGCGGATGACGTTTTTTCACTCAGTGACACATTGCAATCGGGACAGACATTCAGGTGGAGACCGTATGAGAAAGGCTTTTTTGGCGTCGTGGGTGATAATGCATGTTATGTATCACAGGACGGATGCAATATTGTTTTCCACAGCTGCACATTGGAGGAATATCGCAGTATCTGGGAAGGGTATTTTTCATTTGACACAGACTACAAAAGCATAAGGAGTGCTCTTATGTACGACGAAAATGTCAGTCGTGCACTTGAATACTGCTCGGGAATAAGAATAATGCGTCAGCCGCTGTGGGAAACGGTAATATCATTCATAATATCCGCAAACAACAATATACCGAGGATAATGGGGATAATAGAACGTCTTTCCGAAAAATTCGGAGAGATACATGAGTCCTGTTACGGCAGATTTTACTCATTTCCGACACCAATGGCATTGGCAGAGGCGAGCATTGAGGATATACGCTCATGCGGCACGGGGTATAGG
>CAYOGO010000108.1:0-4951 GCA_964403405.1 uncultured Lachnospiraceae bacterium
CCGTATAACCTACACCTACTACCGGATCTGCAAGCTCCCATATCTTTCCTACCGGATCCTTAAAAGCACCGTCGCCGTAAACCAAAGCTTCAACATTAACTCCCGTTTTTGCCGAAACCTCCTTACTTATAGCCTCCGCAACCTCCTGTGCATTCTTCGGGAAGAGCTTAACAGTTTCTTCCGTTGCCTTGTTTGAGCCGAGCAAGCCGTAATCAGGCTGATAACCGCTGCCGTTCACAGGCTTATTGAGTATGTCGCAAAGCGTAAGTACATTCATACCGCCGTTTTTAAGTATCTTCTTTTGTGTTCTTGTTCTTGTATGAGTATCGCAACACACAGCGTTCTTTGTATAGTTGAGTATCGCTTCGGGCTTGTTGGCAAAAACAACTTCAACCTCACAATTTTCGGATGTAATAAGATCCGAATAATACTCCACATAATCCACACCTGTGAACGGATGTTTTGCATAACCGAAAGCCTCTCTGTACTGCTCAAGTGAAAGAACATCCGTGTACGGATTAATATTGCTGTCATCAAGCAATTCTGCATCAAAAAGGTGATTTCCCACCTCATCCGACGGATAAGAGAACATAAGAACAATTTTTTTTGCTCCTCTTGCAATTCCCTTTAAGCAAATGGCAAAACGATTACGACTCAATATCGGAAATACAACACCAACCGTTTCATCTCCGAATTTTGCCTTAACGTCTGCGGCAATATCGTCAACGCTCGCATAATTACCGTCAGCACGTGCAACAACTGCTTCCGTAACCGCAACAATGTCTCTGTCCTTAAGCTTAAAGCCGTCCTCGATCATAGCCTTCTCAACAGAGTCGGCAACGATCTTAACAATATCATCACCCTGTTTTATTATCGGGGCTTTGATTCCTCTTGATATGGTACCTGCCATACGATGAATCTCCTTAAAAGTAAAAAATATTTATACAAAGGCAAAAAGCCTTGTAATTATCAAATAAAATCGTACCTGCTTCGATACATGTATATTATACTCTTTCATTGGCAATTTGTCAATAAATTTGATTTCAAAAAACAGAAAAAAATAATGTTTTTTGATCGGATATATTCTTGAAGTATCTGAATAAACATGTAATTATAATCAAAAAACGGCTCACGAGGATTTTTGTTGAAATATCCCTTTGAGCCGTTCACGGTGACTTAAATTATGTGTTCTTCATAACAACTGAGCCGACGCATTCGCTTACATGCTCACAAGCATCTGCACATGCCTCAAGGCTCTCATATATCTTGCTCCATGAAATGGTGCTGAGTGCATCAACTGCATTTTTTGTGAGTGCGTGCATGGAATTAAGATACAGCTTGTCACATTCCTCCTCAACATCGTTCAATTCAATAATAAGAGGGTGGATCATTTTTGATTTTTTGAAGTTTTCAAACTCATCCATTATCTCGCAAAGAATGTCACATGATCTGACTATGTTCTTTGCAAATTCAATAGCCGGGGGATCGATTGTCTTTATATCGCAGATATAGAATTTCTGCAATACCTCTTCTATAAGGTCAACTACATCGTCAAGTTGTTGGCTGAGCATATCAAGGTCCTCTCTGTCAACAGGTGTGACAAATGCCTTTGCAAGAGCCTCTCTCATCTCATGCTTCTTAATATCGGCGCTGTGCTCGATCTCGTGCATCTTTCCGAGCATCTGTTCGATATTGTTTACATCGTAGCTTTCAAAGCATTCTACCAAATAATTTGCTGCATTTTTTGCAATGCTCGTACAGCTTGCAAAGTTCTCAAAATAGAATTTATCTCCTTTTGCCATGCTTATATCTCCTTTTCTTATCAGAATATGAACATAAATAATTTTGTCATCAAAAATCCTACCAGACCGCAACCGGGGAAGGTCAATACCCATGTCAGGACCATTTCCTTTACAACACCGAAATTGATGGCGGATACACGCTTAACAGCGCCCACACCCATTATTGATGTTGTTTTAACATGCGTTGTTGAAACGGGCAGACTGAATATTGAGCAGCACAGCAGGGACGCCGCTGCAGCTATATCTGCCGAGAAGCCCTGGTATTTCTCAAGCTTTACCATATCCATACCGACGGATTTTATTATTTTTTTGCCGCCTATTGCCGTGCCCGATGCCATGACCACGGAACAAACTATCATTAGCCATATCGGAATATTAATATCGGAGGGCAGGGCCTGTCCTCTTGACATATATACACAAAGCAGCATAACGCCCATGAATTTTTGACCATCCTGTGCACCGTGCATAAAAGCCATTGCAGCGGCACCCGTGATCTGTGCACCTCTGAAGAACGGCTCAGTCCTTGGTCTATTCATATTGAAGCAGATCTTAGTGACGAGCTTGCAAACGAGCCAACCGAAGCCGAATCCGAGAACTATCGAAATGCCTATGCCGTATATGACCTTTATCCATTCTGCACCGTTAACCCCGGAAAGTCCGTTATGTAATGCTATCGCACTGCCCGTGAGACCGGCTATGAGTGCGTGACTTTCGCTTGTTGGTATGCCGAATGCCCATGCTAGCGTTGCCCACAGTACTATGGCAAACAATGCGGCACTCAAGGCTATGATCGCCTGATTTGAATCATTGCCAAAGTCTACCATTTTGGTTATAGTCTCAGCAACCGTGGCATTGATCAGTGTCATTATAAAAACGCCCAGAAAGTTAAATACAGCCGCCATAAGTATAGCCGCTTTAGGCTTCATGCACCTTGTTACAACACAGGTTGCGATCGCATTTGGTGCATCCGTCCAACCGTTTACCAAAATAACACCGAGAGTCAGGGTCACCGCTATAAACAGCAGCGGATTGCCCGTCATCTGATTCCAAAATTCCGTAATTGACATCTGATGTCGCTCCTTTTGATCGATATGTTGATTTATGGGCAAAATTACCCCTTTTATCGCAACATAAGCACATTATACTATGTGAATGCAAAAATGTCAATGAAAAATGCTGAATAAATGCGGCTTGTTGAATGCTTTGGGTCACTACCGGATCGGCAGAGGGCTGTTGTGAGGTGTAGTCGATATTATTGAGAAAAGCGTTTTCGGTAAAGAACACGGTTTTGATTTTTGTGAAACAATATAAAAAGTGCAAGTTATTGATTTTTAATGATATATTGCCGACGCGATATGATATACGGCAAACCGCATGATATAATATCGGTTCTCGCCATACACAAAGCGTACATCATCCAAGACCGAAGGGGACGGATATTATTGAAAAAATCACTTGACAGCATGTCAAGTGATTTTTTCATGCGAGAGACGGGCAATAAGGTGCGCAAACAGGGGTAAAAACGAAGAAAAGGTGCGTACTGATTCTATTCGCTCTGTTCTTCAAGCCATCTGCCGGTATATACGCATAATAGTTTGTCCTCTGTTTCTACAGGTGCGAATCCTATTATGCTACCATTATGTACTCCGAAATCTTGGTTGGGTTCGTTCAGTAGCTTTCCGAACAGCTCATCCTCCGTATACGCGAAGCATTTCACCCATACCTGTTCTATCTGCATGTCTTTTTGGTACAACAGCACTTGTATATCGTCTGGATAGTCGGGGCTTAGTAATGGATCGAGGAAAGTAAGTTTCCGCATTTCTTCGGTTTGTTCGCTGCATTTATAGCACTCATTTATCACACGAATGTATTCTTGGGCATGTTCGTCGAAATCGGAAACATCCAAGCCAAAACATTCTGTATCAAGAAAACCGCAGTTGTTGAAGTAACTGCGACGAATGATGTATCCCGTCTCTTTCGCAAAAACACCGCGAGTAAGCGCATTGTTATTGATATTTGCAGAGCACAGGATACGGAACGAAAAACCTGCTTGATTGTCAATGTATCCGTATGCCAAAAAGCCTTCATCTTCGGCGTATACAGGAATGCTTTTTGCCAAATGATTTCGTACTTCTCCAGTCGGCTGGATATACACGATTTTATGAAACAGCTCTCTAAAGCCCGTTTCGCCAATGAGTTTTAAGTGATTACTCTTTGTCATGAGTCATTCCTCCTTATCATTCCTCCTTATAATGTGAAGCTGCCTGCTTCTTTGCCGTCGATGGCAAAGGCAAACAGCGTGCCTTTGTTCACTGCAGCGAAGTAGCCGGTTTCATCATACTGCGCCGCGGAGTGCTTTTCGCTCATCTCCAGCGTTTCCTTGAGCTGCAGCATGGTGGCAAATTCGTGCTTGCAGTTGTAGCTGCAAAGGCAGGAGTAGACCAGCCTACTGATTTCACGGTCGTGATATTCGAACTACACCTCATATGCCTCACTGCCTTCAACGATCGCGTAGCTCTTTATACTGTCGATGCTTACGTATTTGACCTTATTTTCCAAATAGTAATCGTGGCCGCGTTCTGCAATGGTGGTGCTGATCTTCATACCACTGAGGTCATCCAAACGGAAACTGCTATCGTTGGCGCCGCTGACATATTTATCATCTTCCTTTACCGGTGCCTTGTACCAAGTGACGATCTTGCTTTGCGGCAACGCTGCTCTGTCGAAGGTAACAAAGTGCGATCCTGCATTGAAGAACTGACCGTGTACCTCTGTATCTGCCAGCCCGATGACGCGCTTGTAGTCGGACACCTTGATTTTGAAATTGTATGCGACCTCTACAACGCGACCACGCTGTCCTTCCAGCTTGCTATCTACATAGACGATGTTGCCTACATGCAGATCGAACCGGTCATTGTAGTATGCCAGTGAAGACCCTCTGCCGGGGAACGATACCTGCACCACCGACTTTTTGGGTGCGAAGCTGCGATCCTCAACATAATATGCTTTTTCATGGCTGATCATCGTAGACATAACTTCATAGCCATAATCGTTCAGCGCTTGAATGTCTCTGGTCAATGTTCTGCGATCGCAGGCAACCTCCATATCATTCAGTTTCTGGCACACGACTGTTGCTGCCATTGGATGCT
>CAYOGO010000109.1:0-4859 GCA_964403405.1 uncultured Lachnospiraceae bacterium
GTGGTGCAGCATCTGAGGCGGTCTGTCTAACAAATGCAAGGCAGATACATTGTCTGAAAAAATGCATGGTGGCACTTGACGAGGCATTGAATGACATTGAGATCGCACCGCTTGATATAGTGGGCATAAACATAAGAGAGGCATATGAGGATATTCTGGAGCTTGTAGGCGAAGCAATAGATGATTCCATAATAAATGAGATATTTATGTCATTTTGTTTGGGTAAATAATAATTTTGGAGAATTAAAGAATGACGGTTATTAAAGTTGACGACTATGATGTTGTTGTTATCGGCGGAGGTCATGCAGGCTGTGAGGCGGCACTTGCGTGTGCAAGGCAGGGACTTAAAACGGCTATTTTTGTCATAAATCTTGACAGCATAGCATTCCTTGCGTGCAATCCATCGATCGGCGGTACTTCAAAGGGTCACCTCGTGCGTGAAATTGATGCTCTCGGCGGCGAAATGGCACATAATGCGGATAAAACGACGATTCAAAGCAGAATGCTGAACAAATCAAAGGGTCCCGCTGTCCATTCTTTGAGAATACAGGCTGATAAGCAACGCTATCATAATGAGATGAAGCGTGTGCTTGAAAATACGGAGTGTCTTGATATTATTCAGGCAGAGGTCACCGAAATACTTGAGCATAATTGTAAAGCCTGCGGTGTTGTTACGGCAATGGGCGAGCAGTACGGTGCAAGGGCGATAGTGCTTGCAACGGGCGTTTACATGAAGTCGAAAATTATAATAGGTGATTACAGGAGCGAAACGGGTCCTAACGGATTTCCGAGGGCAAATGGTATTTCAGCTTCACTCAATGAGCTCGGATTCAAGCTCAGACGCTTTAAGACGGGAACACCTGCAAGAATAAGTAAGCGTTCAGTGGATTTTTCAAAGCTGAGCATACAGTACGGAGATGAAAATATCGTGCCATTTTCGTTTGATAATGAAAGACTTGATATTGTTCAGGACTATTGCTGGATGGGCTATACGAACGAAACGACACACGACATAATAAGAACAAATATACACCGTTCCCCTCTTTACAGCGGTCAGATAGACGGCATAGGTCCACGATACTGTCCGTCAATAGAGGATAAGGTAATGCGTTTTGCGGACAGAAAGGCACATCAGTTCTTTTTGGAGCCGGAGGGAAGGTATACGGATGAAATGTATGTTCAGGGAATATCCTCAAGCTTGCCCGTCGATGTGCAAAGAGAGCTGTACAGAAGCATATCGGGCTTTGAACACGTTAAAATAATGCGTTACGCATATGCAATAGAATATGACTGCCTTGATCCGCAGGCGCTTAAGACATCGCTTGAGACCAAGAATGTGTCTGGATTTTTCACATGCGGACAAATAAACGGCAGTTCGGGCTATGAGGAGGCTGCCGCACAGGGTATAATTGCAGGTATAAATGCCGCACAGTACATAAAGGGAGAGGAACCGCTCATAATAAGCAGGGATGAGGGCTATGTTGGCGTGCTGATAGATGACCTTGTAACAAAGGGCACAAATGAGCCGTATAGAATGATGACCTCAAGAGCGGAGTACAGATTGCTTTTGAGGCAGGACAATGCGGACGAAAGATTGACCTCATACGGCAGACGTGTAGGGCTTGTAAGTGATGCGCGCTATGATGCATTTATGTACAAGCGTGATATGATAGAGCGTGAAAAGGCACGTCTTGAGACTACATTCATCAATCCGTCGGACAGCCTTAACGAAAAGCTGGTTGCGATGGGCACAACGCCTGCAAAAAAGACATTGTCACTTGCAGAGCTTATACGACGCCCCGAACTTGACTATGACGGAGTTGTGAGCTTTGATCCTCCGCACGAGGAACTGTCGATGCAGGCAAAGGAAACAGTTGAGATAGATATAAAATATTCGGGATATATAGAAAAGCAGAATAAGCAGGCGTCGAGAATGAGCCAGCTTGAGGAGAAGCTTTTGCCGGAGAATACGGATTATGAGTCTATATCCGGGCTTTGCCTTGAGGCAAGACAAAAGCTGACAAAGATAAAGCCGCGCACGCTTGGTCAGGCAATGAGAATATCGGGAGTTTCACCGGCGGATGTATCGGTGCTCTTGGTATATCTCAAGCAAAAGGGCTTGTAATACGGAGAATGTATGGAAGAAAAAAATAGAGAATTGCTTCTTAACGGGTTGAATATGTTGGGTATTGATGATGCCAAGGCAAAAGCCGAAGTATTATCGTCATATGTAGATATACTTATAGAAACAAACGCAAAATTCAATCTTTTGGGCAAGGTGACCGAAAATGATATTGTAATAAAGCATGTTTTAGATTCGGTCAGCGGAATAAAATACATAAAGGACTCAAGAAATGTGCTTGACATAGGCACGGGAGCAGGATTCCCCGGGTTTCCTTTGGCGGTATGCCTTCCGCACATAGAGTTTACGCTTGCAGATGCTACCGAGAAAAAAATAGACTTCATTGCAAAAACAGCACAGGCACTTGGCGTAAATAATATAAGAGCTTTGTCGGGCAGAGCGGAGGAGATGGCGCATACAAAAATGCGTGAGAGCTTTGATGCTTGCACATCAAGGGCTGTTGCATCATTGAATAAATTGTGCGAGTATTGCCTGCCGTTTGTCAAGTGTACGGGACGTCTTGTGGCTTATAAGGGACCGCTGGTATACAATGAGGTGAATGATGCGGAACACGCTTTTTCCATGCTCGGGGGCAAATTTGAAGGTATTAGGATAATAAATGTGCCGTATCTTGAGGGCGAAAGATATATTGCAATAATCAATAAGGTCAAGCCTACCATCGACATATATCCAAGAAAGAATGCGCAGATAATAAAGAAGCCGTTATGACGGCAAATAATACATAACAGGACAAAAGGAGAAAAAATATGATCAATGAGAAAGGTAATATCCAGATCGATCAGGTAAACATGTTTCCTGTGATCAAAAAATGGCTTTATGCAGACAAGGATATATTTATAAGAGAAGTAGTGTCCAATGGTATGGACGCAATAACAAAGCTTATAAATATATCAAACGGGGGACAGTACACTCTTCCCGAAAGTACAAAGTGGAGAGTTGATGTTAAGGTTGATGCTGAGAATAAGACCCTGACGTTTACCGATAACGGTATCGGTATGACGGAAAACGAGGTCAAAAAGTATATCAATCAGGTTGCTTTTTCAGGAGCAAAGGAATTTGCGGAAAAATATAAGGAATATGTAGACAAAAACGCAACGGATGATATAATAGGTCATTTCGGTCTCGGATTCTATTCAACATTTATGGTTTCATCCAAGGTTGAAATAGATACGCTCTCATTTATGGAGGGCGCAAAAGCCGTTAAGTGGGTATCCGAGGACGGTATGGATTACGAGATGAGTGATTCCGATAAGACCGAAAGAGGAACGACGATAACGTTGCATATAGCTGAAGACAGCGAGGAATTTCTCAATGCTTACAAGGTAAAGGAGATAGTAAGGAAATACTGCTACTTCCTTCCGCATGAGATATATGTTACCGATGTAAATGAAAAGCACGAGTGCACATGCGAGCACGGTGAGGTAGAAAAATGCACATGTGAGCATGATCACGAATGCGAATGCCATCACGATGAGCATGATCATGAATGCGAATGCCATAAGGAAACACCTGTAAATGATACACATCCGCTTTGGACAAAGGCTCCCAATGAATGTACGGACGAGGAATATAAGGATTTTTATAAGAAGGTATTCAACGATTACAATGAGCCTCTTTTTTGGATACATCTCAATGTTGATTATCCGTTCAGACTCAAGGGTATTTTGTATTTCCCGCAGGTACCGGATAAATTCCAGCCATTTGAGGGTATGGTAAAGCTTTATAGCAACCAGGTATTTATAGCGGACAACGTAAAGGAGGTCATACCTGAGTTTTTGATGCTCTTAAAGGGCTGTCTTGATTGTCAGGATCTGCCGCTCAATGTTTCCAGAAGCTTTTTGCAGAATGACGGATATGTTTCCAAAATATCAAAGCATATAACAAAGAAGATAGCGGAAAAACTTAAATCCCTCTTTAACAACAACAGAGCGGATTACAATAAGTATTGGGATGATATAAATCTTTTCATCAAATACGGCTGCATCAAGGATGATAAATTCTATGATATGATGAAGGATTATCTCGTATTCAAAACGATAAATGACGAATACAAGGTAATGAATGACCTCATTGATGAAAATGCGGAGAAAAACACCGTATTCTATGTAACTGATAAAAATCAGCAGGCACAGCTTATATCTATGTTTAAGGAAAACGGTCAGGAGGCTGTATACCTTGATACATTGATAGACAGGAATTTTATCAATTACCTTGAATCGAAGAACGAAAAGCTGTCCTTTGTGAGGGTTGACAGCGATATTGCATCCTCACTTAAGTCCGATGGCGTCGTTGACACAAAGCTTGCCGATGAAGCAACAGAGCTCTTCAAGAATGCACTTAACAGAGAAGATGTTGAGGTTACCGCAGAAGCCATGAAGAACGATAAGACGCCTGCAATAATGTTCCTCAGCGAGGAGTCAAGGCGTATACGTGAGATGTACGAGCATTATAAGCTCGGTGGAATGGCAGGTGAGCTTGATATTGATAAAATGTTCCCCATGAAGTACAAGATCGTGCTGAATACAAACAATGATCTCATTGCAAAGCTTACAGAAGATGCAAAGGACAAGGAGCTTGTTGACATGCTTGCCGCACAGGTATTTGACATGGCATTGATGAATTTGAGAGCATTGACGCCGGAGGAGACGGCAGAGTTCACAAAGCGCTCTATTGATATAATGAATAAGCTTATCTGATGGCGGATCAACTCATACAG
>CAYOGO010000110.1:0-4847 GCA_964403405.1 uncultured Lachnospiraceae bacterium
ATATTTACACAATATACAATAATATAATGAAAAAACTTTTCAAAAATAACAAAAAAGTGTTTGAAAAAATAACTTGACATTTGGTTGCGATTATGGTATTATATCTCTACCAAAGGGGAAACCCCGCAATGGTGTATTACTTTAATTAATTAAGGAGGATAATATCATGAAAAAGGTATTATCAATTTTGTTGGTAATAGCTATGGCAGCAACGCTGTTTGCCGGATGTGGTACGGAGCCTACTCCTACACCGTCAGAAACTGAGCCCGATGCAACACCTTCTGCTTCAGCTACTGAAACAACATCACCAACAACAACTGAACCTACAAAGGATCCTAAGACTTCATGGACTTCTTCTTGGAAGGATGGAGACGCATTGACAGAGATCATTATCTATGATGATGATAACTATCTTACAAGATGGGGCGTTGGTACTAAGATCAAATTGGCTGAGTACGGTCTCAAGATGGGAACGGCAATCGCTCCTGTTCTCGATGACAGAATCAGCATGGGCAAGGGTTTTGGCTTAGTAAAGACTGATGATGGCAGAGATGCTTATCTTACAGAGCTTGCAACAATGTTCACAGAAAGCGAAAACAAGCCTGACGTATTGCCGGCTTTGTACGCAAGCAACGTTGGTACAGGTGCTGCTTTCAAAGTTAAGTCCATCTATAAGAATCTCGTTAACCTCGCTCCCTTCATCGAAGAAGGCGGCGCTTTGGGTAACTACGTTGACTTCGTATGGAACAACCAGTTCGGTAACGTAGAATACTGGGAAACAGCTAAGGAAGCCCTCATGGTTGATGGCGCTCTCTATGTACTCCCCAGAGTTGAAATGTTGCCTTACAAGAACTTCCTTATGTTCAACCAGGACGCTCTTACAGCATTGAATATTTCTACACCTAAGACACTCGCAGAGTTGGAATCAGCTTTGGAAAGATGGGTAGCTGAAGGTAATGCAGGATTTGTTTTCAACCCTGATGATATTTCTATTGAAAACATTCTTACTCCTATCGCTAACATGTACGGTCTTGACTTCTCTGTAGGTTTTGACTGGAAGGAAAAGAACGGCGAGCCGATCTTCTCATACTACTTCCCTGAATACCGTAACGTTCTTGAAACAGCTTCTAAGTGGGCAAAGAACGGTTGGGTTCTTGAGTCAGCTACAAAGGCTGGATGCTTGGCTATGTGCGAAGACCTCGCAAGCGATGCTAACATCTCTAACAGAGAAGATGCTAGGCAGTTGGCTACAAGCGGTTTGGTTCTCTACGGCGGCACAGCTACAGGTAACTACCTCACAGGTAAGTACGATGGTTCTGCTGTATGGACAAACACAACAGTTTCCGCTGCTGGCTATGATGCAGCTATCACAGGCGAATCTGCATTTGACTATGTATACTTCGCTATCGGCAACGCATCTGTAACAGCTGAAACAGAAGAAGGTTACGCTACAGTTCTCCAGATCATGGCTTACTTCAATGATACATTGACAGAGAAGGCTTACATCGAATATGCACAGGGTTGGGAAGGTATTCCTTTCGCTGAAACATTCGAGCAGTCCGGTTCATGGGTTTATGTTACATATGACGATGGCAAGCAGTACTGCAGAACAGTTAACGGTGACGACAGATTCTCAATGAACAACAAGGATGATGCTGATCTCCCGATGTGGCAGGCTGGTAGAAAATTCTACAGAACTCTCCATCCGTTGTACACATGGTTGTTCGACGTATGTAACTCATTCAAGTCAGGTGACGGTGTTTGGAGATCTGCTTGGGGCTTCGATAAGGATGCTAACAAGGATGAGATCATCTACAGCTCAACAGACAACAACTACGACGAAATCTTCGATATTACACAAGATTCTTGGATAACACCCGGACAGAGCACAGTAGAAGAAGTTCCTGCAGACATGTCTGAATGGGAATACTTCGCAAAGAAGGCTTCTCTCCCTGAATCTGAAGGTGGCTACGGAATCACAGAGTTCATGTATGATTACAACGAGAACCAGAAGCTTTGGATGCCTAGAACAGGCTACCAGAGATGGGGTACAGATTGGCATGCTGATATCACAGGCTTCCCGATGAGATATACTATCTACTTCATGAACGAATCACAGTCTAGAAACTATCCTAACAAGGATATCGTTGTTGCTGCTACAGGTGTTGATGGCACAAACTCACAGATCATGGCTGGTTTCTTCCCGGCTCCTACAGAAGTTCTTTCAGGTGCTGAAGCTTCCGAAATGAACCTCAAGATCAAGCAGCTTTCAAGCGTTGCTAAGCAGTTCACAATCGACTACCTCTCCGGTAAGAAGGGTAACAACGACTGGGATGCTTACATCAAGAATCTTGAAGAGATCGGTATCAAGGAAGTTTATGACTTCTACAATGACTATGCTTATACATTCAACACACAAAACAAGGATGGCGTTAAGTCCATGTCTTCTGTTCTTAAGTAATGAATAAGAATAGGTAAAGAATTAAAGGCTTTGACCATATGGTCTGAGCCTTTTTTTTATTTAAAATTTTTTTGCGGTGCTGCTTGATCGCTTGACAAATGAATGGATTTATATTACAATATCAGTACATCACAACTAATGTCGAAAGGATGTTTGTTATATGGAAAACAGAATAGGAAAGATCAATGTGCAGGAGCTTGCACAAAAGCGTAAGATCGCTGAGCAAAGAATAGAGGAGATCAAGAATACCGCAAATATGGCAATTCCTCAGGGTGCAGTTGTTTATTACATGTCGCCGAACGGCGATGACTGCAATGACGGCAGAACAAAAGAGACCGCATGGAAAACATTGGAGAAATTAAATTCCGCAACGCTTGAAAAGGGCAGCTACGTTTGCTTTGAACGCAACGGATTGTGGAGGGGCAAGATCTATACACAGAACAACGTAACATATACGGCATATGGTGTGGGATCTAAGCCGAAGCTGTATGCATCACCTGAAAACGGTAATGTTCCGGAGCGTTGGCAGAAAACGGATGCAGAAAACGTATGGAAGTATAGCATAGATAACCGCGATGTTGGTACATTGGTTTTTGATGAAGGCAAGGCACAGGCGATCAAGGTGCTTTTGCAGGAGCAGGAAGACGGCGGAATAATGAATTTGACCACCGGAGAGCCGTTCAAGGATTACCACGACATAAGGAGGGATCTGCACTTTTATCATGACCACGAAAACGCCCTGATATATTTGTACAGTGAGCAAAACCCGGCCGACAGATTCAGCAGCATCGAGTTCAATGCATTCGGACATATATTTGCGTCACGCACAGAGGTAAGGAATGTGAATATAGATAATCTGTGCTTGAAATATTGCGGCTCACACGGTATCGGACTCGGCAATGCGTACGGCTTGCACATAACAAACTGTGAGGTCGGTTGGATAGGCGGCTCATTGCAAGGCGGCTCAACAAGATTCGGTAACGGTATTGAGGTATGGGAAAACAGTGACGATTACGTGATCGATAATTGCTATTTTTACCAGATATACGACGCTGCTGTAACACATCAGTACGTTATGCCGCAGGAACCGCAGTACAGGGACCATAAGTGCTACATGAAGAACATCCGTTACTCAAATAATATAATAGAAAACGCAAATTATTCGGTAGAATATTTTATAAACGGAATTTTTGAAGGCAATGACAGCGGAATATACGGCTTGACCATCGAAAATAACAGTATGTGGTATGCAGGTGAGGGCTTCTGCAGACAGCGTCCCGACAGAATGGCTGCCGCGCACATAAAGAGCTGGACAAGCTCCAACCATGCAAAGGATTACGTTATCAGAAACAATACGATGTGCCTGTCATTCAATATGCTTATGCATATCTGCTCCAATTCACCAAACTGTGAGGGCGGCGATTGCATGCCGTTGTTTGAAAACAATGTCATTGTAGGTCATGATGGTGACAGCTTTGGTATTTTTGAGCTTAATCCCACTCCGAAAAGACGCACATATGACGAGAATATAATATCATACGTTGATTCATACGGAAAGAATAACGATTTCCTTTTTCTTGAATAATTAAAGCAGCACAAAGCAAAGGAAGGAATACAATATGAAATATAACGAATATTTGAATAAGGTCAAAGCCTGCTGGCTCGGAAAAAATATAGGCGGCACACTCGGTGCGCCGTTGGAATGTAGGAGAGGTCTTTTTGATGTTGACTACTATCTCCACGATGTGACAAAGGGTGTTTTGCCCAATGACGATCTTGATCTGCAGATAGTGTGGCTCAATGCGGCGGAAAAATTCGGTCGAGAGGTAAATGCAGAGATATTGGGCAATTATTGGCTCATGTCCATCACACCGGAATGGAGTGAATACGGCGTTGGAAAATCAAACCTCAGAAACGGAATATTGCCGCCTGCATCGGGTAAATACGAAAACTGGTTCAAGGATAGCTGCGGATGCTTTATCAGAAGTGAGATATGGGCATGCCTTGCTCCGGGACGCCCCGATGTGGCAGTGAAATATGCTTATGAGGATGCTTGCGTTGACCATGCCGATGACGGTGTTTATGCAGAGTTGTTCTGTGCGGCTGTGCAGAGTGCCGCTTTTGTGGAAAGCGATAGGGATACGCTCATAGATATAGGTTTGTCATACATTCCGGAGGATTGCTCCATTGCTGGTGCCGTAAGATTTGTACAAAAATGCTATAAGGACGGCGACTCATGGCAGACAACACGTAAAAAGCTCCTTTGTGAGTTCCCAGCAACATTCGGTCTTGCAATCGGACCCGAGGAAGAGGGTATCCCCATGGGAGATATAGGCTTTGATGCTCCAAGCAATATCGGTATCATAATTATCGGCTGGCTGTATGG
>CAYOGO010000111.1:0-4785 GCA_964403405.1 uncultured Lachnospiraceae bacterium
GATCGTCGCTGTGGTTGCTACCGTTGCTTTATGCTTGCTTTGCATGGGCTTTTTTGGTTTTCATGTGTATTCCGTTGTGTCGGGCTCAATGGAGCCTGAGATCCATGTTGGTGCATTGATAGTGGTCAAGGATACTGACTTTGCATCACTTAAGGAGAAGGATGTCATAACATACGTTCTTTCAAACGGCACACCGTGCACGCATCGGATCGTAAGAATCGACAGGGAAGGTCAATACGTCATCACTCAGGGCGATGCCAATGATGTTGAGGATTCTCCCGTATACAAGGACAGTATTGTCGGCAAGGTGGTTGTAAATGTCCCCGTGCTCGGGTATATTATGTACTATGTGCAAAATCCGCCGGGCGTATATATTGTCATCGCTGTGGCAGCACTGCTTATTGCATTGATGTTTATCCCGGATCTTTTTAAGTCGGATGATGACAAAGCTCGGAATAATGCTAATAACGGCTCAAAAGAGAGCTGATATTATAGGTAAATTTTTAATTTTTAGGAGGTTTTCTTATGAAGAAAACAAGAATGAAAATATTGGCAGTGGCTATGGCTCTTGTCATGGTGGCAGTAAGCAGCTCGCTTTTGACAATGGCTTACTTGACATCATCAACAGGACCTGTAACGAACGTATTCACTAACTCTGCCAAGATTAAGATCACACTTGACGAAGCTAAGGTTGATACTTACGGTGTACCAATTACATCACCCAGTGCAACACGTGTAAATGGCAACACATACAAGCTCATCCCGGGTCATATATATGTAAAGGATCCTACAATCCATGTAGAGCAGGGCAGTGAAGCTTGTTACCTTTTTGTTGAGGTCGTGAACCCGTTGGTAAGCATTGAAGCTGCAGGCGAAGGAGATAAAACTATTGCAAAACAGATGTCAGAATTTGGTTGGACACAGATCAGCACGGGCAGCAACATTCATTACTTTGAAAGTGTAATTGATGCAAGAGAGGCGGATGCTCGGTGTACGGTATTTTCTCATCTCAAATTGAAGACAGATGCAGATGTCAGCAAATCATACGGTAACATCACTATCAAGGCATATGCAGTTCAGGCAGACGGCTTTACAAGTGCCACAGAAGCTTGGAGTGCTACATTCGGTGCAGTGGAAGAAACTGAATAATAATCAGATAGAAAAATTAATACAAAAGTCCAAACGGTGTGATATTAAGATCTTACCATTTGGACGGATCACATAAAACGGTGGTATGTATACAGGGGAATGTGTAGAGGCTCCGTTTCAGTGATAGGAAAGGATAAAAAATGAAGAAGAAGATAATAGCACTGAGCTTGTCGTTCATGCTTGTTGCTTGTGCAACATTTGGCATAACATTTGCTTGGTTGACATCTGAGACAGGCAAGATCACAAATACGTTCACTGTAGGTGATGTCAGCATAAAGCTCTATGAAGAAATAAATGAATTGTATATTCAAGATGTTTGGGCAACGAATTCAGAAGATGTTTGGACAACGATTTCAGAGGGTGCAACAGCGTCCGGATATAAGATCATCCCCGGTACAAGTGAGCATAAGGCTCCGTACGTAAAGGTTGAGACCGGCAGTGAGAAATGCTATGTTTATATTGCTGTATTGAATGAGTTTAACGGTATCAAGGTTGGTCCCACAAATGCTAAGGTGGATGCTGTAACTTATTCTTACGATACAACAAAGTGGACAGAAGTAACCGATACGACAATCCCCGCAAATGTTAAGCTGTACGCATACAGGACAACATGCACAGCAGGTAATTCAACGGCAGCGCTGTTCAACGAGATTGTTTACAGCGAAAAGATCGCAAAGAGTGATGTAACAAGCCTTACAGGTAAGACTATACAGATAAAGGCATTTGCTATACAGTCAAGTAATTTGGCTGAAGGCAGCAGCACGGGTGCTACTGTTGCAAATACTTACGCTGTAAATTGGGTAAAGAGCACGGACGGCTTTGGAAGTGCTTCATAAGGATTGAGGTAATGACATGAAAAAGAAAATTTTAGCTTTAGCTTTGGCAGTTTGCCTTGTTTCGTTAGCTGTAACAGGTCTTACGCTTGCATATTTTACTGATACAGATAAGGCGACAAACACAATGACAGCGGGTAGTGTTGCTATTGATCAGAAAGAAACTGACAGAGACGGCGATGACTTTGTGCAGAATCAAAAGCTCATTCCGGCAGTTTATTATGAAAAAGAAGTGGAAAGTGGTGCGTGGACACCGTACAATGGTGATGCACCGTTGCAGGACGGAGAGTACTCTGATGAAGCAAGCACACAAGAATATTTTATATGGGATAAATCTGTAAGAAACGTTGTTGATAAGTTCGTAACGGTAGAAAACACAGGCTCCGAGGATGCATATGTTCGAACGATATTCCTTATTCAAGAAAAGGTTATTACTGTTTTGGATAACGATATAACGATTGGAGATGGTGATGATTTTTGGGACATTCTTGAAGAAAACTCACACAAGGAGTATTTAGGCGATTCTGTTAAGTATTATTGGAACGACACCGAAGTAGAGGGCTATTCATACTCATATTACGGCTTGACAGAAGCTGAACGTACGGTCGTTACGATCAAAAACCAAGAGTATAGAGTGGTCGTTGCTACATATGATGCAGCTTTGGAAGCAGGTGAAATGACTTCACCGAGCCTTATGCAGTTCTATCTCGATCCTCAAACAACACAGGACTGGTACACAGATATGGGATCTGAAACATTTGAGATCCGTGTACTTTCACAGGGCGTGCAGGCACAGGGCTTTGATGATGCTGAAACAGCACTTGATCTTGCCTTCGGTTCTGCAACAGATGAAACAAACCTTGCAGAGTGGTTTGAGCTTGACGATTAATAATGAGAATACTGTGCGTACTCACCTTGGTGGGTACGCATGTACGGGCATCTTATGGTAGGGTGTCCATGCATGCGTTTTACACAGTGAAACAGTGAATTATCTCATACTGTATGTGTGAGTGCCCTGAAGGCAGGGTTCTGATACATACATAGGCATTGTAAAGGTCAATGTATGGGCAATCAAGCGTTAAACGCTTGAAATTCAAGATAATTTCGTTGACTGCCGTGTGTGCCAAGAGCAGACACAGTGGGACTTCTTGATAGGTGGCTGGTATACGAGCTTCCTTTAAGGATGTGATATACCTTCAAAACAGAGAATACAGGAGGCAAAAATGAAAACAAAGATTAAAAAATTAGCCGTTGTTGCAGCTGTTATGCTGTGTCTTGCGGTGGGTGTGCAGGCGACACTTGCAGCCTTTACTGCAACCGGTACCGCAACAAATGTCATCACAATGGGTAACATCAAGATCAAGCTGCACGAGCAACGCCTGAACGCTCAGCAGAAGCTTGAGCCGTTTGAGGATGTTATTGGTGTAGTACCTGGTGAATCGGTCTCAAAGATCGTAACAGTGGAGAATACGGGCAATAATCCTGCATGGATACGTATCTCAATTGGCGTGACCATAGACCTTGCCAAGGGCGTTGTGGGCACTGCTGATAAAACTCTTGTATCGTTTGATATAGGTGACGATTGGACAGAACTTAACGGTTACTATTATTACGCAAAGGCACTTGGGGCAGGAGAAACCACCACTCCGCTTTTTGAAAATGTTATCTTCAGCGATAACATGGGCAATATGTACCAGAAGAGTACAACTACCGTTGACATATTAGTGCACGGCGTGCAGGTAATACATAATGGTACAACGGTTTGGGAAGCTGACGGCTGGCCGACACCGAGTACATCGGCAGATTAAGGAGTGATGTGTATGAAAACAGCAAAAAAAATACTTGCATTAGTTCTCAGTATTGCAATGTTTATTGCGTGCGTCAATGTGGATCTGTACAATGCCAAGGCAGTTGCACTGACGACTGAAGAATTCAATATTCAGCTTGACGGCAAGGATGTGGAGGTCGTTGAGGTTCCACAGAGTGAGAAGATCGTGCTGACGGTTCCCGAGGTCAGGGATGCTGATTACCATTGGCAGCTTGCAATAAATGCGAACACAAATGATTGGGTAAGCGTTTCGGGACAAACTCGCAGCTTTGTCACATTGGGTTATGCGATGCTCAGGAACATTGTTGATGCCAACGGTATGACATATGTTCGTTGCAAGGCAAAAATAGGAGAAAGAGAGCTTACATCGGATCCCGTTCTTGTAAACATTTCGTATACAGTACCGGAAAGCTCAACTGTATTCTCTCAGGAGAGCGTTGCAAGCGTGTTCAGCTCATTGACAAGCTTGAACGGCGTTGCACAGCAGGACCTTGAGCAGTATGTTGTTGAGATAAAGTATTTGTATGAGGACGGTAGAACAGCTTTCGGCTCATGGTCGATCCAGATAGCAAAGGGCGAGAATTACTCATCAACTGTATCCTTCCCGGAAATAGTCGGTTACTTGCCTTATTTTGAGGATGATACCGAGAGCTCTTTGTCATATGATGTTAATATAGAGAATATACAGGCTGACGCAACATATACTGTATGGTATAAGCCTGCTGAGGTAAGCTTTAAGATAAATCACTATATTCAGAACATATTGGACGATAATTACGAGCTTTTTGAGACAACAACGGGTACGGGTCTGACGGGTAGCCAAATCGGTGACGGCAGAGCAATGGATATCAACGGCTTTACAATGTTGTACTACGATAAGACAATAACTATCGCATCCGATGGCTCAACAGAGGTTGAAATTTATTACGATCGTAATTATTACCTCATTTATTTCGATCTTGACGGCGGTTACGG
>CAYOGO010000112.1:0-4751 GCA_964403405.1 uncultured Lachnospiraceae bacterium
TTTGCTCATCATCCGCTGTATTAACAATTTTTTGTTCCAAAGCAGGTCTTTCTTTACTATCGTTTGCTCTTTCAAGCTCCGAAAGTATCTCCTTTGCCCTGTCTATGACGTCATCCGGTACTCCTGCAAGCTTTGCCACCTGTATACCATAGCTGTGCAACGCCTCGCCCTTTACTATCTTACGCAAGAATACGATATCGTCATTATATTCCTTTGTGATAACGTGATAATTCGTTATACCATTGATCTTTCCCTCAAGCTCGCACAGCTCATGATAATGAGTTGCAAAAAGAGTCTTTGCGCCGAGCTTGTGAGGATCTGCCGCATGCTCCGCAACAGCCCACGCTATACTCATTCCGTCATAAGTGCTTGTACCTCTGCCTATCTCGTCAAATATCAGCAAGCTTGACGGTGTTGCATTGTGCAGTATGCTTGCAACCTCGTTCATCTCTACCATAAATGTGCTCTGCCCCTGTGAAATATCATCCGTTGCACCTGCTCTTGCAAATATTCTATCTACTATGCATATATCAGCCTCATCACATGGCACAAAGCTGCCTATCTGCATCATAAAGCAAATTATTGCGACCTGCCTCATATATGTGCTCTTGCCTGCCATGTTCGGTCCCGTTATGAGTATTACCTTGTTTGCGTTATTGTCAAGATACACATCATTCGGCACAAAGCTGCCCTTCGGTATATTGCTCTCTATGACGGGATGTCTGCCGCCCTTTATGTTTATTATGCCGTTATTGTTTACATGCGGTCGAACATAGCTGTTCTCATCCGCAAGCCTTGCCATTGATTGCAGACAGTCTATCGCCGCCACGGTCTGTGCAGTCCTTTGTATTCTTGCTGTTTCGTCCGCAACATCCATTCTGACCATATTGAATATTTCGGTCTCTATCTTGTTTATTCTGGTCTCGGCATTGAGCACGGTGTCTTCAAACTCCTTTAATTCAGGGGTTACATATCGCTCTGAATTTGCAAGCGTCTGACGCCTTATATAATCGTCGGGAACCATGCTTTTGTAGGAATTCGTAATATCTATGTAGTAACCGAACACCTTGTTGTAGCCTATTTTAAGGCCCTTAATGCCCGTTCTGTCACGTTCTTTTTGCTCCATATCAAGTATCAGCTGTGAAGCATTTTTAGCCACGGAGCGCAATCTGTCAAGCTCTTCGCTGTATCCATCACGTATAGTCTCGCCATCTTTTAACGTCATTGACGGATTATCCGTTATTGTATTGTGTATAAGGGCTGCAATGTCCGAAAGAGCATCCATACCATCGACCAATTCACGTATCATTTTTGATTTGAAGCTGTCAAGTGCTTCCTTCATCTGAGGAATACAGTCTATGCTCTGTCTCAACGCAACAAGCTCCTTTGCCGTAACTGTGCCTGCCGTTGCACGAGATGCAATGCGCTCCATGTCACGCACATTTTCCAGCACGTCAGCCAACACCTCCGCCTGAGCTCTCTTTTTTATAAGCTCATCAACGGAATCAAGCCTGCCCTCTATTTCAAAGTACTGCAGCAACGGCTCACACAGCCATCTTCGCAGCATTCTCGCACCCGATGATGTCACGGTCTTGTCCATAAATCCGAGCAGTGAGCCCTTTTTGCCCCTGGTACGCATATTTTCGCATATTTCAAGATTTCTGCTCGTAAATGTATCCATGTACATGTACTCGCCGCTGTGCTTTATTTTTATTGATGTTATCTGCTTTACCGTGTTCTTCTGTGTCTCGTACAGATACTCCATCAATGCGCCTGCCGCAATTATGACACAGTTGAGCTTGTCTATCCCAAAGCCTGCAAGATTTGCGGTTCCGAAATGCTCATTAAGCTTTGCATACGCATTTTTGTACGCGAAGCACCAATCATAATACGGTGTCTTGTATCTGTCCGCAAATTCTCTGATATATTTTTTGAATTCATCATCTGCCGCATCGGCTGAATTATATATTATCTCGTTGGGTGCAACACTGTTGAGCTCATTACGGAAGCTGCGCTGTACATCACTTCCCGATATTTCCTTTACATAAAACTCACCCGTCGATATATCTGTATATGCAATACCCAGCACGCCATTTTTAAGATATATGGACATTATGTAGTTGTTCCTGTCCTCTGACAGCATGGACTGCTCTGTAAGCGTTCCCGGAGTTATTATTCTTATAACATCCCTTGCCACCAAGCCCTTTGCAGTTGCAGGATCCTCGACCTGCTCGCAGATTGCGACCTTGTGTCCTCTTTCTATAAGCATTGCGATATATTTTTCCGCCGCATGATACGGTATTCCGCACATGGGGGCTCTTTCCTGCATACCGCAATCCTTGCCCGTAAGGGTCAACTCAAGCTCTTTTGACACGATCAAAGCATCATCAAAGAACATTTCGTAAAAATCACCCAGACGATAGAACAGCAATGCGTCCTTATATTTTTCCTTCGTGATGATGTACTGTTGCATCATCGGCGTAACTTTGCTTTTAAGCTCACTTATGTTGTACTGCATAAAGATCTCCGATTATTCCGTTATTTCTCCGCCAAGCGTTACAGAAACGGATCTTGTTATTTTTGTTTTTATAAGCTTACCCTCAGTGTTCTCATCCGACGTAAAATATACTTTTTTGTTTGTTCGGGTCTTACCCACCTGCCTTACGCCATCAGCAAACGAGATATTCTTATCCTCTTCATTATCACCATTAACTCTGCCCTCTGAGAGCACCTCGACCGTTTTTCCGACATACTCTGCACTGATCTGAGCTGAAATGGAATTTTGAAGCTCTATAAGCCTGTTCAAGCGCTCCTTTTTTACGCTGTTTGCTATCTGATTATCCATTTCGGCAGCCTTTGTGCCTTTTCTGGGGGAATATGCAAACGAAAAAGCAAATGAATACCGCATTTCCTCAACAGCATCCAATGTGCGCTTAAAATCATCCTCAGTTTCTCCCGGAAAACCGACTATAAGATCGGAAGAAAGCTCTATATCCGGACGTACAAAACGTAATTTATCAACTATTTTTCTGTAAGCATCAAGATTGTAATGACGGTTCATGTCCTTGAGTATCCTGTCGCTGCCGGACTGAAGCGGTAAATGCAAATGCTCGCAAAGCTTATCGCAATCGCCGAACGTGCTTATAAGCTCATCAGAAATATCCTTTGGATGTGACGTCATAAATCGTATTCTTTCAAGACCGTCGATCTTATTCATCTCGCGTATAAGCCTTGCAAAGGAATACTCCATCTCCTTGCCGTAGGAATTTACATTTTGTCCCAATAATGTGATTTCCTTAGTGCCGTTTTCCACCAATCTTCTGGCATCGTTAAGTATCGCCTCCGGATCTCTGCTTCTTTCCCTGCCCCTCACATACGGAACGATGCAATATGTACAAAAATTATTGCAGCCGTACATGACCGTCAGCCATGAACAAACACCGTCAGCTCGTAAAACAGGAGAATTCTCGCATATACCGCAGCCGTCCTTATCAACAAAAAGCGTGCGGCGTTTTTTGGACTCATTCTCCGTTACAGCCTTATATATCGCCTCAGGCAATTTAGGCGTACAGTTTGTTCCGAGGATAATATCTACATAATGAAATTTGCTCTTTATCTTTCTTGCAAACTCCTCTTGTTGTGTCATACATCCGCAAATGCCTATTATAAGACCATCGTTATTGTTTTTAAATTCCTTTAATGTGCCCAAAAGTCCGAGAATTTTTGATTCTGCATGTTCTCTTATGCAGCATGTGTTGAGAATTATAATATCCGCATTGGCTGGATCATGTGTGGGCTCATAGCCGCATTTGAGTAATATGCCCTGTATCATTTCGGATTCATGGACATTCATCTGGCAACCGAACGTATACACATATTGATAATGCGTTTTACCGCTCAGGCAGGAGCTTACCTTGCTTATATGATCATTAAACTCCTTATTTTCAGCAAGATCTATAATATTTGGCTTCACTGTACTTCATCCTCCTTCATAATATAATATTTTACCACAAAAACGTATTTTTTTCAATGCTTTCAGGCATATTTTTGCGATATTGCAAAACAAAGCACCGGAGTAATGCAAACTTTATCAATATTTGGTTTTGTTTTTTGCAAGTTTCCTTGCACGATGTGAAACATTTTTTATTTTTGCATAAATATTAATTAATATTTATTTGTTTCATAGTGATAAAGGTTTTCAACATGGCTGTTGAAAGCATGTTGAAAAGTGCGTTGATTAGTGGAAAACCTTGTTGATAAGCTCATAAGTGATGTCAATTACAGCCGTTTATATATTAATAAGGTTTAATAATTCATAATTTGCATATTTTACCCGTTTCAAAGTCTCATATATCATCTTTTTTCAAAATTGGGTATTGCATTTTTGCGGAAACTGTGCTATAATATAGCAAACGAAATATGTATGGTATATTGCATAAATTCAGGAAGGAACAGGTTTTGGCATTATGGCATTTTTAAAATATTTGGGTATCGGCATTCTTCTTTTGGTCGATGTAGTAATTATCATCAGCGTACTTATGAGCTCTTCTAAATCATCGGGGCTTTCAAGCTTGGTTTCAGGTAGCGGTGCGGAGACATTCTTCGGCAAAAACAAGGGACAGGATCTCGACGCTAAACTTGCTAAGGTACTTAAAATCGCCGGTATTGTTTTTGTTGTTATAAGCATTCTTCTTACAACTCTTATAAACAGATCAGGATCTTAATTTAAGAAAGCATGTCAAACGGTATCG
>CAYOGO010000113.1:0-4750 GCA_964403405.1 uncultured Lachnospiraceae bacterium
ATGCAAGTGCGGCCTGTGCATCAACATCCTTTTTTGTTGCCATACGTAATAGTTCTTCCGTTGAGATTCTACTGTAATTCTCCATTTTTATCCTCCCTGCGATCCTTTTCTGTCATTTTTTTCTTGATATCCGTTATTATCTTAAATATAATAATGCATTCTGCAATAAGAATAAACAATATACCTATGTAAAATGCCGACGAGACACAATTAAAAATATTTGTTTTCGACATTATCCTTTTCGCCGTTGAACGGTATGCATGCTCCAATATTCTTGCATGCTCAACGGTTATCTGCTTATAATAAGCAATGTAATCGCAAAAAATGTCATACGCCTCATTGTCAAGCACCGTTTTTGCTCCGTCGCTCGATTTGATCGTTATATTTTTCGACTGCACGTTATACGCGACCAAAAGACTGTTTTTTGCAATACATATGTCATTAAAAAGCGAATAAACATCTGCATCATCATTTTCAGACTCGTATATGTACAAATACGGCGTTACTCCTGTTTTTTGCTCAAAATGCTCCAACGCAAGCATGAGCTCGTCCTTTTCGGATAGGCACTCGCCATCATCGATCAGCATTACACCGCCTTGAATTGCACCTTCTGCCATTTGTCTTGAATGCGTTGACATTGTGATACCACCGTAATCAAGCACATGCATCATGAGTGCAATAAAAACAATAGCCAAGGCAGCAAATGCGCATGCACGGATGATCATTTTTAATATGTACTGAGCCTCTCCTGTCGGACCATTTCTGAATGACAGTGCCCCAAATAACGACGAACGGGCATTCTTATCCATTTTACTCACCTTCAAATTTTGCGTAATGTTCAGTACATATATTATACAGCATCAACGCAAAAATGTCAATCAAGCAAAATGACCGCACATCAAAGTTGACGTGCGGCCACTATCAATTACAAACCTGTAATATCAAATTATTCCCGAAAGAATATATTTTACTATAAACAGTATGCTCAAGATGTAAAGCAATACGGGAACCTGCTTGAATTTACCCTTGCAGACCTTAATGAGCGTGTATGAAATAAATCCGAATGCAATACCGTCCGAAATGCTGTATGCAAAAGGCATCATTGCTATCGTGAGGAATGATGGGATGGCCTCGTCCATATCGCCCCAATCAATGTTCTTGACGCCTTTGACCATAAGAACACCCACAATAACAAGCGCAGGTGATGTTATAGCATACAAATACCAGCCGTTTGTCGTCAAAACTCCGAATATAGGTGCGATAAATGTTGCCAAAACGAACATTATACCTACAACAACGGAAGAAAGACCCGTTTTTGCACCTGCACCGATACCCGATGATGATTCCACAAATGTTGTAACCGTGGACGTACCGAGACATGCACCTGCACATGTTGCAACAGCATCTGCAATGAGAGCCTTGTCGCCGTTCTTGAGGTTACCCTCAGAATCGAGCATTCCCGCATTTGAAGCAGTGCCTATAAGTGTACCTACCGTGTCAAAGCAGTCAACAAGAGCAAACGAAACGATCGCTGTTATGAGCGGCAAAACGCCGTGTGAGAGCAATCCGCCAAAATCAAGCTTGAACGCAACATCGCCTATCGATGCAAGATCCTTGATATTGTAGATGCTGCCGTCAATAACAAATTCTCCGAATATGTTCCAACCAAGCAGTGACGGAACGATACCTATAACGGCAGTTGCAATAATACCGAGGAAGATTGCGCCCTTGAAATTGCATGCAAGGAATACAGCCGTAATGATTATACCGATCACCGTGAGCAAAGCACCACCCGATGTCAGGTTGCTCAATGCAGGCAATCCCGCACTGAAATTTACTATGCCCGAATTCTTAAGTCCTATCAATGTTATAAAAAGACCGATACCTGCGCTGATCGCAGACTTGAGGTTCTTCGGAATGGCATTGATAAGATTCTTTCTGAGAGGCGAAAGTGCAACAATGAGGAACAGTATTCCGGAAATGAGCACTATTGTCAATGCCTGCTGCCAGGAATATCCCATACCCATGCAAACAGTGTATGTAAAAAATGCATTAAGACCCATACCCGGAGCCTGAGCGAACGGAACATTTGCAAGGAAGGCAGTCAAAAAACAACCTATCGCAGCAGATATACATGTTGCCATTGCAACACCCGTTGCGTTCATTCCGGTTGCGCTGAGCATTCCGGGGTTAACAAATATGATGTACGACATCGCAAAGAAGGTCGTCAATCCACCGATTATCTCGGTTTTTACAGTTGTGTTGTGTTCTTTAAGCTTAAACATAATAACACAATTTCCTTTCGTACTTTCCGCAACAAAGCGGATTTGATCACCGATATATTATACAACATTCTTCAAAAAAATTCAACACCTTTTATATTTTTGTAAAATTCCAGTCAATGTGTTCACTTTTTTCGGAATAAAAAGCAGTTTTACAAAATATACTGTATAAATAAGCACAAAGGAGAATAAAATATGAAAAACAAGCTTCTCAGCATATTTGTAACCGTTGTTTTTGCGGTGCCGTTTACTCTGAGCATGTACATAAACATCGCATTTGCAACAACAAAATATCCGCAAAGCAGCAAGAATGTGATACCGTACATCGAGCTTAAGGATGATCTAACCTCAAGCGTCAGTCCGACCCTCGATGCCATACAGATGCCGGAAGCAAGCACTACACCATATCCATCAAATGACACTGTACCCACACCCTCCGCTCTGCAATCACCTGCACAAACACCCTTGCCGACTGCGTCTCCGTCACCCGATACGAAAAAAGAGCCGTCGTCTCTTAATGATGAAAAAATAAGCGTAAATGTTTATGACAGAGCCTCTGATCAGGTAATAACGATGTCCCTACACGATTATTTGATATGCGTGGTTGCAGCGGAAATGCCTGCAACATTTGAGCTTGAGGCACTTAAAGCACAGGCGGTAGCTGCAAGGACCTTCACCGTAAAGCATATGTCCGCATCCTGCTCCGGGAACTCAAATGCTCATGTATGCACATATTACGGCTGTTGTCAAGCATATGTATCAACGGAAAAAATGAAGAAAAACTGGGATAATGAATTTGACGCAAAATTTGAAAAAATAAAAGCAGCCGTCGAAAGCACGGATTCATTGATAATGACATACAACAATAAGCCTATCACCGTGTTTTATTTTTCGACAAGCAACGGTTATACGGAAGCCTGTCAGGATGTCTTTGTAAAGGATCTGCCATACTATAAAAGCGTTGAGAGTCCCGGTGAAGAAAACGCACCCAATTATCACAGCTATGTAAAAATATCCAAAAAAGAATTTTGCAATGTATTAAGCGGTAATTTCGATATTAACATAAGCGCAGACAATATTGAACACTCGTTAGAATACAAATATACACCCGGCAAAAGAGTTGCTTATATTTTTTTTAACGGAAAGGGCATAAAGGGTACATCATTCAGAACTGCTTTCGGATTAAAATCAGCTGACTTCAAGCTCATATTCTACGATGACTACATACTTATTGATGTGCACGGATATGGTCACGGTGTCGGTATGAGCCAGCTCGGTGCAAACGCAATGGCAAAAAACAGTGCGTGTTTTGACGATATTCTCAGCCATTACTACATTGATACGGAATTGTCAATCATAAAATAAATTTTGTATAAATAAATCAAATCTGTTAAAACTATTAACTGTCAGCAAATAAGAAAGGACAGCTTTAATATGAAAAGGACAGATGATATAAAAACAAAAATATTGGATTTTATGGCTAAAAATTCAGTTTACATCATATTGGGAGCGGTGCTGGTCACAGTAATCACTATAACAGCGATCAGCCTCAAAGCGCCTCACGATGATGTGATCGATGCACGCCCGTCACCGTCACGCTCCGCTGAGCTGAGACCGTCCGCCACTGCACCATCCGCAACCAAGGAACCGCAAAAAACACCGGGCTCCTCCGTTGCACTGCCTACGCCAACGCCGACACCCGATGTACCGGATATAGGCCCAGGAATAAACCCCGATGACGGCAAGGATGACAAGGATGTAATAACGGATACTGTAAAAACATTCACGATAGCTCTTCCGTTTCCAAAAAAATCGGTAATAACATCGTATTCCAACGAAAAACCGGTCTACTCTCAAACACTCGACGAATGGGCTTGTCACGTCGGACTTGATTTTTCCTGTAAAGCCAACGATCAGGTAACATCGGCTGCAAACGGCATAGTCAAGAGTATAACAGATGATGGTGTTTACGGTAAAACGGTGACAGTTTCTCACACTGAGGGCTTTGTTACCCTTTACAGAGGACTTGAAAGCATAAATGTGAGTGTTGACGAGCTCATTGCCGAGGGACAGCTCATAGGTACAGCAGCAGAGGTACTTCCGTACGAGGCACACATGGGCACGCATATACACTTTGAGCTCATTAAGGACGGCATAAGAGTCAACCCTCTATCATTCGTTAAATAAAAAACAAGTACTTTTTCACATTCATAATGCATATTCTTTATCAACGGCACACAAACGGAAAGGATATGCATTATGAAGGATTATATGGAACAACGTGCAATGGATATTGCAAATTACATAATTGAGTCGGGATCGACGGTCAGGCAGACAGCTGCATTGTTCAAGGTCAGCAAAAGCACCGTGCATAAGGACGTTACCGAACGCCTTGAGGAAATAAACAGAGGTGTCTGGGAGCAGGTCAAGGTGATACTTGACAAAAACAAGGCTGAACGCCACATAAG
>CAYOGO010000114.1:0-4741 GCA_964403405.1 uncultured Lachnospiraceae bacterium
CCTCGTGGCAGGACACATCGTCGTGAAAATAAAATTTCAACGCACTGTGAAGTGTTTTTTCCGAAAGAAGACCTATGGTATTGCCGCCGTTATGCTGTACAGCTTTAGCAACGGCAATATTCAGCTCTTCCGTTTTATTTATATCCATACTCATGACCCATCTGTGATTTATCAAATACATTGTAACACAAAATATATCCGTTTGTCAAATTATTTATCCAAAATTCACCAAAATGTATCTGCATACTAATGCCTGAATAAGGTAATACTTTATTTAACCTTGATTCTGTGTAAAGGAGATCAAAAATGGCTATAAATAAAGTTGAAATAAGCGGAGTTAATACATCTTCCATCCGAGTTCTGAAAAACAGTGAAATGCCCGAATTATTTGAAAGGTCAAAAAAGGGTGACACACAAGCAAGAGAATTGCTCATTTCCGGTAATCTCAAGCTTGTTTTAAGTGTTATAAAGGGCTTTACAAACAGAGGCGAGGATATAAACGACCTGTTTCAGATAGGCTGCATAGGTCTCATAAAGGCTGTGGATAATTTTGATACATCATTGGAGCTTTGCTTTTCGACGTATGCCGTGCCGATGATAATCGGTGAATTGCGAAGATATTTACGTGACAACTCATCAATCAGAATAAGCAGATCTCTGCGCGATCTTGCGTACAAAATAATGCAACTCAGAGACCGTGACGGTGAGCTGCCCGATATAGACAGCATAGCTCAAAGGCTTGACACGGATAAAGAAAACATAATTCTCGCACTTGAATCTATGCAGGACACCGTATCGCTCTCCGAGCCGATATACTCCGACGGCAGTGATTCCATATACCTTGAGGATCATTTATCCGACGATAAAAACCTTGAGGAAGAAGCTTCCAACAAGATATCTCTCGAAAGAGCCTTGTCAAAACTGAACGACAGAGAAAAAAGTATAATGAATATGCGTTATATAAAAAGCTGCACACAGACAGAGGTTGCAAATGAGCTTGGGATCTCTCAAGCGCAGGTCTCACGACTTGAAAAGGGCGCCGTAGAAAAGATGCGAAAGCAGATTTGACGCAAAAAAATGCAAATATTGACGTTTTTTGTAAAGTTATCATAAAAATTTCGGATTTTTCTTTTCTTTTTTTAAAATCTGTGGTATAATATAATAAAATAAAAATGTCCGTATGGAAACGGACAATAAAGAAAGGTTTTAAAATTATGCCACTCGTTAATACTAAAGAGATGTTTAAGAAGGCATACGAGGGCGGCTATGCCATCGGTGCTTTTAACGTAAACAACATGGAGATCATTCAAGGTATCACACAGGCTGCAAAAGAGCTCAACGCTCCCGTAATTTTGCAGGTTTCCGCAGGTGCTAGAAAGTATGCTAACCACACATATCTCACAAAGCTTGTTGAAGCTGCTATCATGGAAACAGATCTTCCCATAGCTCTCCACCTCGACCACGGTGATTCTTTTGAGCTTTGTAAGGCTTGTATAGACGGCGGATTCTCATCCGTTATGATTGACGGCTCACATTACAGCTACGAAGAAAACATTGCACTTACAAGAAAGGTCGTTGAATATGCTCACAAGCACAATGTAACAGTTGAGGGTGAGCTTGGCAGACTTGCAGGTATCGAGGATGCAGTAAATGTATCTGCCGAAGATTCCTGCTTCACAAATCCTGCCGAGGTTCAGGACTTTGTTGAAAGAACAGGTGTTGACAGCCTTGCAATCGCTATCGGCACAAGCCACGGTGCATACAAGTTCAAGCCCGGTCAGAAGCCTCAGCTCAGATTCGATATTCTCCAGGAGGTTTCCGAGAGATTGCCTGGTTTCCCGATAGTTCTTCATGGTGCAAGCTCCGTTGTTCCGGAATTTGTTGAGATCATCAACCAAAACGGCGGACAAATGCCCGATGCAATCGGTATCCCGGAAGAAATGCTCCGTAAGGCAGCTACAATGGCAGTATGTAAGATCAATATCGACAGTGACCTCAGACTTGCCATGACAGCCGCTATCCGTAAGTACATGAACGAAAATCCGTCTCACTTTGATCCTCGTCAATATCTTGCACCAGCACGTGCCGCTATTCAGGGTATGGTTGCTCATAAGATCATTGATGTTCTCGGTTGCAACGGCAAAGCTTAATGCTTATTTATGAACAATGATAAAAACGCTCGTTCTGTAATGTTCGGGCGTTTTTCAGATTAACCTTTCAATAATTTTATGCTATAATGTATTTGTTGTATTCAAAAGCACTCATCCTTTTTTGCAGAAAGGAGGTTTGATAATGTGTTTGATATTGATTCCGTCGTAGTGATCGTTTTTTCTGCCATAGTTATTTTATTTTTTCAAGTGCTGCTGTGTTTTCGTGTAAAAAACATACTGATCCGCTTACTTCCGGTCATAATACTGTCAATAACAACGATCATTTTTACGGTGATGTCATTGATTTTTAACGGATGGGATGGTATCGTCTATTTGATCATAGCATTCTTTTCGGCAATAATGCTGTTTGGATGCGGTATAGGTTGGTGCATTTGGGCTATCACAAGATTTATTAAAAGCAAAAAACAATAATATTCCATTATATTGAACTTATAAAATCAACCTTTGTATTGTTCTGAAAACTTATTCACAATAATTGCTCTCCAAAGCCGGCAGAGCAATTTTTTTATCAAAAACAGCCTTGACATTATGTAATGTATTTGTTATAATACTTTTGTGTCTAACACAAAATATATCAGGAGGAATTATTCCATGAAAAAATTCATTACAATATTATCGGTAATCCTAATGATATTGTCAATATCCGCCTGTGCAGCTCCGTCAGAGTCACTGTTGCCGTCCGTATCACCGTCGACAAGCACGATCACGGATCCCACAGCAACTCCAAGCAATGACCCTACACCCACACCATCAACAGATCCCACTCCGTTGCCAACACCTACACCAACGCCAATTCCCGTAAGCGAATCTGTACGTGCTCTGGGTGATTACACTATCATCTACCCTGCTAATTACCAAAATCCGCGTCAAATGACTGAGGTTGTGCTTTTATCACAGGTAATTGAAAAGCTTTCCGGTAAAAAGCCCGCCGTTGCAAGTGATGCTGCCGCATCCGTTACCGCAAAGAATTACATTGTTTTTGCAAGTTCAAGCTACAATACCGAATTTGATGATAAGGTCGATGCTCTCGCAAATGAAATGGATTACGTGATCTGTGTTGATAAGGACAAAAACATTATTCTCGGCGGACAAACTTATTATTCAGATATGCGTGCCGCTTATGATTTTATAAACAATTATCTCGGCTACGACGATATTGATGATGTATACTCCATCCCCGAAAAGGAGATCGCCGGTGAATTTACATACACATATGAAGCTCCTACATTTATTATAGCCGCACACAATGCTGCTCATAATGTTTTTACAAAAGCAGTTATACGTGATGCCAAGGATGCTCATTTTAATCTGATGACCGCAGACAAAAACTTCTGCACAGATGAGGAATACATGGATATTGCGACATGGTGTGTTCGTTTTGAAATGTACTTTATGGCGCATGCTTCCACCAATTACGAAACATTTGACGTTACCCTCACCTGTGAAGATTTCATGCTCAAGAATCCAATGGTAAAATATGTTCATTTGAGGGATGAGCCCGGTGAGGAAATCATCCCCACTATTCACAAGCTTGCAGAAACATTTAATTCCAAGTATGCACAATACGGATTAAAATGCTATGTTAACCACTTCAGATCTGGCACAATATTTGAAGCTCTTGAAAGCACAGGTTACCTCAGCAATGTTCCAATCACAGGCTTTGACGCTTACCTCAGAAATTACAGTAAGGTATCTATCGGAGAAAGCATACACGGTTATCTCTCATTCTTACAGATAGTAAAGCGTGTAACGGATAAGTATGATCAGGATTTCTGGATGTACCTTGAATCATATGACCTTGCAAATAAAAAGGAGAAAAACGGCAGTACCACCGCCGTTAAGGTTTATACCTCAAAAACATTCAGATATACTGCATATCTTGCTATGTGCTTTGGTGCGGATGCTGTAAACTATTTCTGCTATGCCGATACAACGTATTACAAGGCTGAGGGTGACTGGTCACACGGACAGCTGCTTGAAGAAGATTTTACGCCTACAAAGGCATGGTACGATGCAAAGACAACAAATGAGGAGCTTGAAAAGCTCTCAAAGATATACTCTCAGTACATCAACAAAGCTGCTTATATTATAGGGCCTGATGAAGAAAATGAATTTACGCCTATTGACGCTTGTACACCGTATTACAGTATTATTGAGGAATTCCTTGACAAGAACGGTAACGAAGTTTCCGATAAAAACTACATTGTAGGCTGCTTTGACAAAAAAGAGGGTGAAGGAAATGCTTTCATAATCATGAATCTTGAACCCCTGAATGCTCAGAGCTACACAACAACAAGAGGACAAAAGATTAAGCTCAAAATTAACGGTGAGAACGTCACATTCTACCAGGGCGGTGAAAAAATTGATGTTGCAGTTGATGCAGACGGATATTATACCCCCATCATGGCAAACGGTGCATGCATTTTTGTTACCGTTGACTGATAAACGCAGTCAAGCCCCGGCTATATGTCGGGGCTTTTGTTATAAATGTGAACAAATAAAAAGGATGCCTTTATCGCCTCTGCATTCTTAGCGGAGAAATAGGCGGCGGAAGTACCGAGGCATTGATT
>CAYOGO010000115.1:0-4692 GCA_964403405.1 uncultured Lachnospiraceae bacterium
TATCCGCCATATTCGCAACAACGGACAGATCATGTGTTATAAGCAGCAGCGACGTATTGTTTGACTTCTGCATCCTGCTCAAAACATCAAGCACCTGTGCCTGAACGGTAACATCAAGTGCTGTTGTCGGCTCGTCCGCAATTATAAGCTTAGGTGAGCATGCAAACGCCATTGCAATAAGCACACGCTGACGCATGCCACCCGAAAGCTGATGAGGGAAATCATTGTAGCGCCTTGCAGGCTCAGGGATACCTACCAGCTCAAGAGCCTTTATCGATTTCTCCTTTGCCTCCGCCTTTGTCATGCCGGGCTGGGTCATAAAGACCTCCTGTATCTGTTTGCCGATCGTCATTACGGGATTTAATGCACTCATTGCATCCTGGAATATCATCGATATTTCCTTGCCGCGCACCGACTGCATTTTTTTATTGGAATAATCCTTAAGCTCCTCACCGTCAACAACAAGCTCGTCAACCGACACCAATGCAGGCGGAGAATTGAGTAATTTCATTATCGCAAGTGAAGTAACGCTCTTTCCGCATCCGCTCTCACCTACAAGTGCAACACACTCGCCCTTATGCACATCGAGGTCTATACCCTCAACTGCCTTGACTATGCCCATCTGATTCGGGAATATTACCTTTAAGTTTCTGAGTTTAAGCATCAATTCTTCATTCATGTGATATTACTCCCTCCGCAGCGGAATTATCTTCATTCATTGAATCAAAAACTTCCTGAATATATGTGCTGTTGAGTGACTTGAACAGCTTATGTGCGGCACCTGTCTGCTTCATCTTGGGATTGAATATCTCCTCAAGTGCCATACCTATCCTCATAAATGAGAATATCGCAAGGAATATGCCTACACCCGGTGCGGCGATCCACCACCAATGGCCAAACAGCAATGCACCTCCGCTTTGCACCTCGGCAAGCATTTTACCCCAGCTGATTGCCGTAGGATCACCCAAACCGAGGAAGCTCAAGCCGGCTTCCGCAACCATTATTCCCGCACTTGTCATTGCTGTTGACATTATAAGCAAATGCGTAACACCGGGCAAAATGTGCTTGAACATTATTCTCCAGCGACTTGCGCCCGCAAGCTCTGCAGCTTTTATGTAATTTGTATTTTTCAGCACGAGCACCTGAGAGCGTATAACTCGTGCAAGCCCCTGCCAGCCGAAGATCGTAAATATGAACACTATCATAAAATACGATTTACCGAATATATTTGTCAGAACTATCGTAAGAGGCAATGTGGGGATGACGAGCATTACGTCAACCGCTCTCATTATTATCGTATCGACGATACCGCCTACATAGCCTGCCAATATGCCCATCAACGCTCCTATGAACGCAATGCATATGCCTGTGATTATACCTACCAAAAGGGATACTCTCGCACCATATATGAGCATGCTAAATATATCCTGTCCCGTTGTAATTGTCGTGCCCAATGGATGCTCCCACGAGGGTGACAGTCCCTTTGCGGCACGCTGAGTAACGTCATACGGGTCATATGGTGCAATAACGGGGGCAAATATCGCACAAAGTGCAAGTATCACAACTATTATGATGCCTGTTCTGCCCTTTGGATGCTTCCAAAGCTTTATTATAAGTGAAATAAGGAAAAAGCCCTTTATTTTTTCGCCCAAAGTCTTTTTTTCCGTACTTTTCATCTTCCGCCTCCTACCGTTACTCTCGGATCAAGCAAGCAATAGCACAGATCCGTAACAAGATTTGCAACAAGTGCAAATGCCGACATAAAGAGCATTATACCCATCATGAGCGGATAATCATTTGTATTATTTGCTTCAAGAAACAGTGTTCCCATGCCATTCCAATTAAATATCTTCTCTATAACGGTCGAACCGCCTATAAGTCCGCTGACGCTCATGCCAAAGCTCGTTACTATCGGCAAGAGAGCATTCCTCAATGTATGCTTATAAAGCACCTTGGAATTGGAAAGACCCTTTGAACGTGCCGTGAGTATAAAATCCTCATTTGAAACGGATATAACGCTGTTTCTGGTCGTCTGTGCGTAGCTTACTATACTGCCGAATGCCATGCTTAATACGGGCAGAGCAGCATTATACATTACATTTGCTATTGAATGCCAATTCCAGCCGAATTCCGCAACCATATTGGAATCGGTATATGCAGGGAACCACTCCAGCTCAAATCCGAATATGAGAGTAAACAGCAATGCTATAAAAAAGCTCGGCAATGCCGTTGTAAACGTTGACGCATCCAGCAACAGCATATCGGGCCAACGTCCTCTTTTCCATGCGGCAAATGCGCCGAAAAGCAGACCGAAAATAAGTCCCACAAGCATTGTCGTCACCGACAAAACAAGCGTCCACGGTATTCTTTCCGCAATAAGATCCGCAACCTTCGGAGATCCGCTCTTGAACGAATTACCGAGATCGCCGTGCATGAGCTTGTTCACGTAGCGGACATACTGCTCCCACGTTGAGCCGTTCAATCCGTACTGCTCACGTGTTATCTGCTTTATAATGTCATACTCCACATCCGTCATATTACCCTGAGGCGGATAATATCTTTCGGCAGGATCTTCAACGCCCATACGCGGTATAAAGAAATTAAGCGTCATTACCACCGCAAATATAAATATTGTGAGCATTATTCTTTGAATAACATAGCTGAATTTCATTTCTTATCTCCGATAAATTCCACATTTTTAAGCGAATCAAGTGAAAAAGCCGTTTGTGCATCCGATGCAACAAAGCCCGTATACCTGTCCGTTCTTGCCACCGACGTTACATTTGCACTGTAAAGCGGTATTTTGTAATACAGATTGGCAAGATCCACCTGAATTTCACGTATCATTTCATACTTTTCGTCAAGATTCAGCGTATTACGCATAGTATTTATTTTTTGTGCAAGCTCGTCATCCGCAAGTCGGCCGTAATTTGATGATTTGTTCAGGTTTACAAAATGTGAATTGAACATTATGTCGACCGTTGATGTGGAGAACGTTATCCCCTGCATTGTCATATCGAATTTACTGTGGTAAAGATATGTATTTTCCGGAGAGTTTCCGCTTGCCGCAAAATTTACCTCAACGCCTATCTTTTGCAGCTGTACCTGAAGATAGCTGATACAGTCCTGCTCGCCTGCAGACGCCAATATTTCAAAGCTCAAGCGCTTGCCGTTATACAGCCTGTAACCGTGCTCATCCTTTTCGGGTGCATACTTGTCAAGTATCTCATTTGCTTCTTTGAGTCTTTGCTCGTAATCGCCGCGCAATATATCACTTTCTTCATTGTATATCGCAGTAAGAGAATCACTTATAAGTCCTGCGGAATATGTGCTGCCCGCTCCGTCAAGAACATTCTTTATAAGCTCCTCCTGATTTATCGCAAGAGCTATCGCACGTCTAAAATCCAAATTTGACAGCAGCTCACGCATGGGCGTTTTTTGACTCTCAACGGGATTTATGTTGAGCACAAGCGATGTTGCGTACGTGTTTCTTACGGAAAACACCTGCATGTTCTTTTCGTTTTCAAACAATGTGGCGTAATTTGCCGGGATGGATGAATCCAATACATCGATATATCCCTTTTTAATTGCAAATATCGCAACATTCTGCTCCTGGTAGAGTATAAATTTTATTTTTTCGACATTGTAGAGATACGATCCGTCATCCTTTGTAAGAAAATAGTCGTCATTTCTCAACAATGTTATCATTGCGTTGTTTGTGTTGGCTCTGTCAAGTTTGTACGGACCGCAGCCTACCGGATTCTGATAAAGTGCGTTCAGCTCATCACTCGGATTTGTGCTGTTTATGGGCATCTTCTCCGAAATAGCATTCTTCCATATGTGCTGAGGCAATATCAATACCGTTGTAAAAAGCGATGCAATCGCACCCATTACCGTGTTTACATGCAGATACATTACGGTATCCTTTTCGTCCTCACTTATCGGATAGCCCGGGGTATTGTTGTCATATGTAAATATACCCGTCTGCTTGAGCATGCCGTTATCATATTTATGCTTCAAGTCGCTTACCCACGCCAATGCACCCGCATGGTTTGACAGTTTGTTATTTGCGCACAGATCAAACGAGAAAAACACATCGTTTACCGTAACAGGTGTCCCGTCAGTCCATTTTGCATTTTTATTGAGCTCAACACGCACTACCATGTACTTATTCCTGTTCGTGTCGCTCATGGACTGCTCTTCGGCATATGTTTTTGCCACAAGGTCATAATCGATGCTGCCGTTTTCCGTAACCAATCTGTTGCCGTTCTTATCCGTATAGCACCAGCTGTCCGCAAGCAATGGATCGTACTCACCCGTTGTGTCATTATACGAAAACAGTGTGCTGTATATCATACTCGACACCGTGGGGGCAATACCGTCTCTTGACTGCCACGGCATATATGACGTCGGAAACGATGTTCCCACGTATCCGACATACATTGTATTTGTGGTATCTGTTCGACGCTGTGCATTGCTCGTTCCGCATCCGCCCGTGCAGAGCAATAATGCACCTGCAAGAACTGCCGCACAGATTCTACTTAAATTCTTTTTCATTATTGCAATTCCTCCGTATATATAAAAGTATACTCCTTCCAAAAGGTCCGGAAGGAGTATATCCTCTTAATATGGATAAATCATCTTTGTGCCGAATCCGTCTCTTGTTGCGGAATTATCATAAACCTCTTCGAT
>CAYOGO010000116.1:0-4676 GCA_964403405.1 uncultured Lachnospiraceae bacterium
CTGCACGTGAGTGTGGGATTTTTACTTTTTACCTCTTATTTCTTCCTAAAATGGCAGGACTTTTTGGAAGGCAATAGGTAAAAGGTAAGATTATCTGCGATAGTCTGTTTTTTATGTTACCAACTTCGCCCTCATTGGGGTCGCGATGCAAGCTTTCTTTCAGATATGCTCTGCAAAAATCAGCTTAGCTTTTATACTTTTCTTTGATAAGCTTTTCAACGTACTGACCTGTTTTTTCGTTATCCACATCGTATAACGTATAAATTATCTCCTTATCGGTAATTATTGCTTTGCAAAAATGCTGGCATATTTTTGTAAGACTGTATAGTGAAGCGTATGTCATGAGCTCACGCTTTTGTTTACGTCCTTCATGTGGTATGATAGCACAAATAATATATTGTGAAAAGAATATTTTTTGTAAACAAAAGCATATAATTGCCATTTATTGAATGAAAACAGATGACTGTATTGAAAAATAAATGAAAATGTGCTATAATTACAATGAATTTGAAAAAAGTGTCGGTTGCATATGTCTTGCACGATTGGAGCAACCGTATCATAAAAAGAGGAGATTTTTATGCGTAACGTAATATTGGGAACTGATTGGTGCAGTGACTGTGATGATGTTGTAGCAACACGAATCTTGTCAAGATTCGTCAAGGAGAAAAAGGTCAATCTGCTTGGAATAGGTATAAATGCTTGCATGGATTATTCCGTGGCATCACTTAAGGGATTTCTTTCAACTGAGGGCTTGAATGATGTCAAAATAGGAATAGACCATAATGCTGTTGACTTTGAGGATGTAAAGTTTGCAACATATCAGGAGAATCTGGCTAAAGCATACTGTGATCCCATGGTTAAAAATGAGTACGCTCCCAATGCCGCACAGCTGTACAGAATGCTGATTGCAAATTCAGACGGTCCCGTTGAAATCATGGAAATAGGTTTTTTGCAGGTCATTGCGGATGTTTTGAAAAGTGAGCCCGATGAAATTTCACCTTTAAACGGTGTTGATCTTTTTAAGGAAAAGGTATCAAAGGTATGGGTGATGGCAGGAAGCTGGGAAAAGGACGGCGGCAGAGAACATAATTTCTGTCTTAATGAGTGCACATGCACGGGTGGAAGTGATTTTTGTGAGCTGTGTCCGGTGCCGGTAACATTCCTTGGCTTTGAGGTCGGTGTGGACGTAATAACGGGCGATAAGCTTTCGCATGACGATCCGTTGTATAAGGTCATGGTCGATTTCCGCAGTCAAAACGGCAGATCGTCGTGGGATCCGATGCTTGTTTTATTGGCTTTGACGGGTGATGAGGAAAAGGCAGGATATACTACCATTACGGGAAAAGCAACGCTTGACAGGGCAACGGGTGAGAATCATTTTGCAGTCGATCCTAATGGCTTGCATAAATTTGTTGTGAAAGCACATGATGACAGCTATTATGCAGATCTGATCAACAACATAATAGCATAAATGCGATCAGGAGGATGATATGAATTATACGGATAATAAAGTGGAAAATGTAAAGATAGCTTATGTGGGCGGCGGCTCACGCGGATGGGCGTGGGGTCTTATGAGTGACCTTGCGGGAAACGCAGACATGAGCGGAAGCGTATATCTTTATGATATAGATCTTTATTCCGCACGGTGCAATGAGATAATCGGTAACAAAATGAAGGAGGCTGAGGGAGTAAGGTCCGATTGGGATTATAAAGCAGTTGAAAAAATTGAAGATGCTCTTACAGGTGCTGATTTTGTAGTTATTTCAATATTGCCCGCAACGCTTGATGAGATGGAGTCAGATGTACATACGCCTGATAAATACGGCATATATCAGACAGTAGGTGACACGACAGGTCCGGGTGGACTTGTGCGTGCAATGCGTACCGTTCCGATGTATGAATACATTGCAGAAAAGATAAAGGAATGCTGTCCGAAGGCGTGGGTCATCACATACACAAATCCCATGACGCTTTGCGTACGTACGCTTTACAGAATCTTCCCGCAGATAAAGGCATTCGGTTGCTGTCATGAGGTTTTCGGCGTACAGGAGCTGCTTGCGAATATTGTAAAGGAACGCTTGGGTATTGATCATGTCGGCAGACAGGATATTAAGGTAAATCCAGTTGGTGTTAATCACTTTACTTGGTTTACATCCGCTAAGTTCAAGAATACAGATCTGTTCCCGTTGTACAGGGATTTCTGTCAAAAATACGGTGAGTCGGGCTATTCGGGCGACGGCAGATGGGATGATCCCGGATTTAAGGCAAGCAACGGAAAAAATGTCGAAAAGGTCAAGATGGATCTTTTTAACCGATTCGGATGGATCGCGGCGGCAGGTGACAGTCACCTGGCTGAATTTTGTGAGGGCAAGTGGTATCTGGAAAGTCCTGAAAGAATTGAGGAAATGGGCTTTATGCGTAAGATGGTATTCAGACGCAAGGCATTGTACAATGGCATTCTTGAAAGACGTGACAGACTTTTGAGTGGTGAGGAAAAGCCGCATGTAAATCGCACGGGTGAAGAAGGCGTAAAGCAGATGAGGGCATTGTTGGGACTTCATGAGTTTGTAACAAACGTAAATATTCCCAATTACGGTCAGATTCCGAACCTTCCGATAGGTGCAGTGGTTGAAACAAATGCACATTTCTGTGCCGATTCTGTTACGCCAGTGTTTGCAGGCAATATTCCAAAGGAGATCTATCCCATGATATCGAGAATATCCGGTCAGCAGGAGGCTTTATCACAGGCAATAGCGGAGAGAGATCTCAATAAGATATTTAATGTGTTTGTAAATGATCCTCTTGTGACATGCAGCATGAGCGATGCAAAGAAGCTCTTTATTGAAATGTGCGAGAATACAAGACCGTATTTGACTATGTACGATCTTGATAGCTTTAAGTAAGAGGTCTGTTATGGGAATTATTAACGATAATTTTATGTTGCAGAATAAAACAGCACAGAAATTATATCATGAATTTGCAAAAAATGAGCCAATAATAGACTATCATTGCCATTTGGTGCCGAAAATGATTGCCGAAGACCATAGATTTGCCGATGCTTATGAGCTGTTTTTGGGCGGTGATCATTACAAGTGGCGTCAAATGCGTTCGTTTGGCATTGATGAGAATTTTATAACGGGCGATGGTGATGCATACGAAAAATGGCTCGGATTTGTAAGGCTTATGCCGTACCTCATAGGAAATCCTTTGTACCATTGGACTGCTCTTGAGCTGAAACGTTATTTTGACATTGACGAGCCCTTGACCGAAAGCAGTGCCAAGGAAATATGGGATGCTTGCAATAAAAAGCTGCAAGGACCTGATTTTTCAGCAAAAAGTCTAATTTTAAGGTCAAATGTTGAGGTGATATGCACTACCGATGACCCTGCTGACGATCTTATTTATCATAAAAGGATAAAGGAAAGCAATTTTGCTGCAAGGGTCCTGCCTACATTCAGACCGGACAAGGCGATAAATATAGATAAAGCGGGGTTTGTTGAATACATTTCATCAAGCTCTGTTAACGGTATTGATGAGCTTTTTACATGGCTTGATCACAGAATTGACTTTTTTGATCAAATGGGATGCCGTGTGTCGGATCATGCACTTGATTATGTTCCGTATGCTGTTGGTGACGCAAAGGCTGTTTTTGATAAAAAAATGTCGGGCGGCGCAATAACTCAGCATGAGGCTGATATTTATAAAACGGCGGTGCTGACACATTGTGCGGAAAAATATTCAAGGCTCGGCTGGGCAATGCAGCTGCACATAGGTGCAATGAGAAATAATAATACTAAAATGCTTGGCAAGCTTGGACCTGATACGGGCTTTGATTCCGTAAACGATCTGTGTATTGCACAAAATTTGTCATATCTTATGGATTTACTTGACAGCAACGGTATTTTGCCGAAAACGATACTGTACACGCTTAATCCCAAGGATAATTATGTGCTTGGTACGATGCTCGGCAATTTTCAGCAGGGACCTGTAAAGTCAAAGATACAATTCGGCTCGGGCTGGTGGTTCAATGACAATGAGGACGGCATGATATCACAGCTCAAGGCACTTGCAAATCTTGGAGTTCTTGGCAAATTTATAGGTATGCTGACGGATTCGAGAAGCTTTGTGTCGTATCCTCGTCATGAGTATTTCAGACGAATACTTTGCAACCTGATAGGTGAGTGGGTAGAGACGGGTAAGTACCCCGAGGATTATTGCTCGCTTGAGAAGATAATAAAGGGTATTTCGTATACAAACGCAAAGGAATATTTTGATTTTTGATATTGATGGGACCGGGCGTGATCGTTCGGTCCAGTTTTTGTGATTTTTTGCCCGGTATCCGAAAAATACTTGCAAAAAAGGGAATATTGTGGTATAATAAATACAATGTTATTTTCGCTTTAGCGAAAATAACATTGTAAGCAAGTATTTTTGTTTGTGGTGTAAATGATTTTACATTTTATTGCATTGAAGAAGAAAAAACGTAAGAAATAACAGAGAGAAGGCAGCCGCTGAGAGCCTTTGGTCTTATGTGAAGCCCGCTTCGGAGCATATATTGCAGAATTTCAGTATGCAGTATCGGTGGCAGCCGTTATCATGCGTTTTGAGTGGAACGGCTTGAGCCGTTAAAAAAGGTGGTACCGCGGAAATTTTCGTCCTTTGCAATTATGCAAGGG
>CAYOGO010000117.1:0-4616 GCA_964403405.1 uncultured Lachnospiraceae bacterium
CGATAGCAAAGTGGTACCACCTGTTCCCATACCGAACACAGAAGTTAAGCACTTTTACGCCGAAAATACTTAGCTGGAGACGGCTCGGGAAGATAGGTAGTTGCCGGTTTTATTAATTTTAAATAATAGTGTGACCTTGAGCAAATGCCCAAGGTCTTTTTTCAATGATGTTTGATTTAGCATAAATAATTGACTTTGATCTTTGTTGTTTCTCCGTAATCGCTTTTTATTTTGTAAAATAGCTCCATTGCCATCTCATAATAATAATTTGCATCCTCTGATTTACGCCTTGAGTGCATATATCTGTATGCTGCCCAAAGTGAGAATATATTGTGATATTCCTCCGGTATGATCGGTGTATTTTTATTAGAGGAGGAAACAGGCATCACGGTAGGTGTCTTATTCTCCAATGGCTCCGGCATATAGTAATAACTGATCATAACCGTGCTGTCATTTGTGTGCACTTTGATGATGTTTGTGTCACTTCGTTCCCACATAAGCTTTGCATTTGCTAACGAGGTTATTTTTTTTATCCTTATAAGTGTTTTTGAAAGCTTACTTGCAGAAAATGTGTGGCTGGCGTCAAGCGTGATGCTTTGTGATGTGGACAGCTTATACGGCTCGCTCATTATACGTCGGTATATTTCGTTGTATGCGGTGCAGAAAAAACTGCTCAATTCCTTTCGTGCAGTGTCATCAACGGGACGCCTTATGTATTGCAGTGACAGAGTGTCCAATGTGTATATATTCATATTATTATACCGTAAGCTTGCCCGAATGCTTCAAAAGCATGTAGATTGGCTCAGGAACATCAACGCTGACGCCGCATTTTATGCGTATTACGTATCCATTGTAGCAAATTTCAACTGATGATGGTTGTCCTTCACTTAACGGAAGTGCTATTGTGTGCTTGGGGAAGCTTGAAAGATTACTGCCCATTTGCGATATGCATGTGTCGATCTCGCCGTCTGTAAGACGTTTGTTCTGTGTGTTGTTATTCATAATAAATTCCTTTCTGTGGACGCATTTGTCCTGTTTTATTTATAAATAGGCAATTCCTATTCTTTTTTTTCTTTAAGCTTGCTTTTGATTATTTCTTTGCCCTCAAAATTCATAAGATCAAGCATGTCTTCAGTGCTTATTATGCCGTTTTCGTGCAATTTTTCCGCAATTTCGTTATTATAAGTAACCTCATAGAGATTTTTCTTGTGTGCCTTGACTTTTATGTTAAAATCGTACAGAGAGTCTATACCGAATTTCGGAGGCATAAAGTACTCAGCCTTAACACCATCATCCGAAGGTATGTAGACTGTCCTTGTTTCGTCGTAAAACTGTGCGATACGGGATATTATCATGTGGATAATATCTATGTATTTGTCGTATACTCTGCCCACGATATTTCTTGTACGCTTTGTTGCGGCATTTTGAAGTGCTACTATTGCACTTGCCGATGTGAGCCCTGAATTATACTCACCACGCACGATGTCTGTCTGTCCGCTGTCACGCTTGAGTGAATCGATCTTAAAATTAAGGTGTTCACTTACTATCTGTGAAACGGGCTCAGGCTGGAACCATCTTATGCTCCTTTCACTTATATCACTGCCTTCAAGAACATCCTCATCCCAATCTGCAAGCTTTTCCTTCGGAATACTGCATCTGTTATCCTTCAGTAGCCTTAGCTTACCTGACATCATTGCATTTTTTAATATGATCCTGTCAAGCATGTCTATATATTCCTGCTCTGAGCGGAAGACATCTATCATTCCCATCCCCGTCGGTGTACCCTCAAGCTCGTACAGAGGAATCAAAACAAACGGATATAAGCCGTCATTGTATATTCCGTTTTCGGAAAGGCAAGCGTCCTTTTCACTCCATTCAAGCAGGATCCCGTTTGCGATCCTTGCTGATTGTACGGTTACCTTGCCGTTGTTGTATTTTTTATACCAACGTTCTATGAGCAATGCATTTTCGTCATCCTGTGATATTTCATCGCATTTATCAGGATAATTCTGCTTGAACCATCCCATATTGCAATACGAAAATCTGAATACATTGCTTCCGTTTTGTATATCGTCCTGAGTAACATCCCACAGGAAATTATTCATATCGCAGGGGATTATATCTATGTCGCCGTATCCGCCGTACAGGGAGCTGTCCCATATTACGGAGAAGCAGCAAGTTCCGCGTTTTAACAGACGCAGCATTTCCTTGCGATATTTGCTTGCAAATTTACAACGCTCAAGTGTTATGTCAATTATTGAAGACAGAGTTCTTGCAAGCCTTGCATCCTCGCTTCCGTAGGGGAGGAGGACAGCTTCCGGATAATTATCCATTATTTCCGCATGCACGTTTTCAATGGAACTGAAAAGAGCAGGTACGCTTGGATATGGCTCGTTTGGCAATGTCGGCTTGTTCTTCCAATGGTCCGACTTCCAAAAATTCTCGTTTTCCGCATATTTTTGTCGGAATTCTTTTGTGTTCTCAAAATATCTGTTAAAGAGAGCTTCAGTTTCGTGAATAAATTCTTCTTCAACCGATCTTGTAATTGAATGTTTCATTCTTCTTTTCCTTTTCATATATTTAATCCGCAAGCGGATCATAAGCGTATGTTATTTTTTTTGATGTCGGTCTGCTATTGATAATGGGTCTGTCCATAAACATATACCTGGTTTCGTCGTAAATGTGATCCTCACAGTCTGTATTAATATCCTCGGGGCTTTTGGTGCTGTACACGAGATTTGGCATCGTGCGTATGAAATGCTTGCAACTTTTGAATACATACATCATCGGCAGCCCCTTTTCATCAAATTTGAGCCTCAAATGCACTTGCATTTTGCCGGCCAGCCTTGTGTTATCTCCCTTGGAAAAATAAACTCCACAGCTTTCCATTTGTCGTGCAATGCTTTCACCGCGACTTTCTTCAAATATGGAAGGATCTGCTATGCCTATGACATCCTTTTCTCCGTAAAGAGACTCTATTCGAGCGATCTCCTGTGCAATTTCACGTGGGGAAATTTTTATACCCTCATTCGGTACACCCGTGCAGCCGTAGTATTCTCTGTAACGGTAGAGTCTACCGTCATTATCAGCTGCCCACCAGCCGACGGAAAATGGCTTTGAAAAGCCGAAGTCGAAGCTCCTGTATCTTTGCCAATGGTTCGGGATATTAAATGGATCTATCACGTGTGTGTAGACCCTTGTGGCATAATTATGAGGATCGTCGGTCCATTCCGTAAAAACCTGCCCCTCAAATGCATCCCATTGTCCGAGCAGAAGTGCTTTTTTCAGCTTTTCGGGCTTTTGTTCAAGCTCAAATATATAATCCGATGTTATATACGGATTGTCGGTTGCGTACGCAGGTATGTATTGAGTTGTGTGTATCTCGTATGTATTGAGCACCTGACTGAATACCTTATGCTTGCATAGCTCAAACGGCTCCTTACCGTCTATGAAGTACGACTTTACCCATCCATGACCGATACCGCCTGGATTTGAGGTACAGCGGACAAGGGGTCTGATGTTTAATGATGACGGTGCACGCAGACGTGTTTTGAGGTAATCATAAATACCCCGCTCAAAGTGAGTAAGTTCGTCAATGAACAGCCAATGGATTTCCACACCCTGGTATTTTGTGACGTCATACATGCTCATGCAGTACCTGAAATGCATAACACTGCCGTTTTTCAGTACAAGATCATGAGTTGTACTACTGTATCTGCCTAAGACAGTTGGCACGGACCGCATTGCTTCGGCGATTAGTGTATCTCTCAGCTCCGGATAGCTTCGACGAAAAAGGTACGCATGCGTTTTTGCATGCTCAAGACACAACATAAGTGCTTCCATAACGCAAGCCTTTGATTTTCCGCCGCCTGCCGCACCGCCGTAAAGCACCTCATCCGCAGTGCTTATGTGAAATAATGCCTGCTTTTCAGTGGGCTTGTAGTTAAGCTTAACTGTCATAAATATCTCCTTTGTTGTTCTGATAATAATTTATCATCTTAATATGATATTTTTTTCGGAAAATCTTAATAAAATTAAATTAATGCATATATTTGTGTGCGGAGGAATAAGATTTACCAAAAATAACGATCATAAAAGCTTTTTGGCTTGTTGGAAAGGATAAAACATGAGAAATTTTAAGATCACAAAGAGAACAAAACCTATTTTTATTTCAAAAGCGGCGTTTGTAAATGTTACCCTGCTGGCAGGTATTGCAATCTTTATTGGGCTTGCAGCTGCAACGGGCAAATTGGTGTCGGATAATATGGTGCACGGTACGGTTACACCAAGCGACAAGGTAGTTATGTCATCGGGTTCAACGCAAACAACGGGTGACCGCAAAACCGTGGAAATTACAGCACAGGATTTTTATTTTCTGCAATTCGGTGTTTTTTCAAACAAGGACAATGCTACAACATGTGCAAATTCCGTGATCAAAAAGGGCGGAGCGGGATATATAAAGGAGATAGAAGACAAAAATTACGTGTTTGCTATGAGCTATTCGCAGAGCGAGGATGCAAAAACAGTAGTTTCTCAGCTAAAGCAACAGGGATATTCCGCGATATTGAAGTGCTACTCACACGGCGGACTGAAGGTGGAGCTCAGTGGTGCAAAGG
>CAYOGO010000118.1:0-4609 GCA_964403405.1 uncultured Lachnospiraceae bacterium
ACCTATGACAGGCTTGTGATACTTTGCGGTCATTATGAGGGTGTTGACCAAAGAGTTATAGACACGTACATCGACGAGGAAATATCCATAGGCGATTATATTCTCACTGGCGGTGAATTGCCTGCAATGGTGCTCATGGATTGCTTGTCAAGGTATGTTCCGGGTGTACTCGGGAAAAGCGAATCCGCAATGGATGAAAGCTTTTCAAACGGCTTGCTTGAATATCCGCAATACACAAGACCTGCTGATTTCAGAGGCTTAAAGGTCCCGGATGTGTTGCTTTCGGGTAATCACGCAAGGATCGAGGATTGGAGATTAGAGCAAAGCATAAAAAAGACCCTTGAGGTAAGACCTGAATTAGCAGAAAAGATAGGCTTGCAGGATTAAGTTATGTATTTTTACACATAATATATTCGGAGGACTTTTTATGAATTCTGAAAAAAAATACAATATCGCATTTGCACTGTGTGCCGTTCTGCACATGCTTGCACCGTTTATTATATTGGTCGGCGGCATTTACGGCTACGACTGCACAATACACGGTAAGGCGGCATTCTTAGTGGTAATAATGCTGCTGACGGTAATACTTGCGTGTTCAATTTTTATTTTCAAGCCAAAAAGCAATAAGCTGTCGATATTGCTTACCGCAATTCTGTTTATTTCATCTTTGGCTGACATTTTGGTCTTCAAGGAATATATAGCTTTGGCGTGCATATGCGTTGTATCAGCACTCGTGATCTTTGCAACGCGGCTTCCCCGCACGGTAGCAATAATAATGGCTGTCGTTATGTCATCATTGATCGCCATGCTCATTTTCTTTATTTCGGCATTGGGTCTGTTCGGCTCATTTCCCTATAATGAGGTCTATAATGAAATAACCTCCCCAAGCGGCAAATATACCGCACAGATTGTCATAAATGACCAGGGTGCTCTCGGCGGCAGTACACTTGTTGTGCTGAAAAATAATACCGACAAAAAGCATTTTTTGTTCTTCACACTTGAAAAAAAGGATGTTCGACTGTACAGCGGCAAATATGCGGATTACAGCAGTATTTCGGTCGTATGGAATGATGACGCCGTTCTGCTGATCAATGGTGATGAATACATTATTGAAAAAAATGATATCGAATAAAAAAAGACGTTTGTTATATTAACAAACGTCTTTTGTATTACTCTCCGTTAGTACTGTCCTCTGTTTTAATGGGGTTTCCATCGTATGTACATTTCTTGAGACCTATCATGCTCTCGAGCACAGCAATATTACTGATATTGTTGTTGTCCAGATAAAGCTTCTCAAGCGTTACAAAGTTATAGAAATCAACTATACTGTTTATATTACAGTTCTTAAGCGAAAGCGTCCTGAGTGATCTTATGCTTTGGAAATTTTTAAGGTCACTTATTCTGTTATCATCAAGTATCATCGTCTCTACCATCGGAAGCTCCGACAGATAGCCTATGACGGAAATACCGCAATTTGTCAGATCGATATATTTTATATACTTCATCTCGCATATTTCATCCAGCAGCGGCTGTACACTTACGTCACTAACAAATGTCAGCTTTTCTATCTGAAGGTCCAATATCGGGTCAAGCGTTATAACATCTATTTTAATTCTAAGCTCCTTGAGATTTACGGCATACTCAAGTCCGTAAACATCCGTAACCGCGGTTTCGGTATAATCAAGTGAAGTGAGCCTTTCCATATCCTCACCCGTGAGATCACCCTCAACTCCAAGCTGCTTTTTTATTGCATTTTCAAGACCTTTGTCGGCAAATGCCGGGTCTCCCTCAAGAGGCGTGGGTGTAACGCTCGGCGGCGGTGTTTGCGTTGGTGTTGAGACCATTGATGAGCTCAATGCATACCCTACCGACAACACTATGAGCAAAAGCACCACTGTTATGGAAACTGTCAGTATCGTTTTTTGATTTTGATATTTTTTCTCGTATTTCATTCTCGTTGATCACCTTTCTTTAACTGTCACGTCTTATTCCGTGCAAAGTCATTATCTTATTTTCTATCATTCCGAATACAGCCTTGTCAAAAAAAACTCCTATCACAATCAATACTATCATGATGCACATTACCTTATCTATTGCACCGCTGTATCTTAAATTAAACATCAAATATCCTATACCCTTTGAATTTACGGAAAACAGGCAGTTCATCTCACCTGCCATCAAGGCTCTCCATGCAAATGCCCACGTATGCTTTAGACCCGTTATCATACTCGGCATGGATGCAGGAATATATATTCTCGTAAACATGCCTATCCTGTTGCAGCCCAATGTTCTCCCCACCCTCTTGTACATGGGATCTATGTTACGCAATGCCGATTCAACACAGAGTGCAATGGACGGAGCTGAGCCCATTACAATTATAAAATACACCGCATTTGAATCCAATCCGCACAGCACAATGGCAAACGGTACCCAGCATATATTCGGCAAGGACTGCAAGCCCGAAAGCAAAGATCGGATGTCAGCCCTGAATATTCCGCTTACAAACAAAACGCCTGCCAGCACAAGCCCTATACACAGCGATATAACATAGCCGCCAAACAGGCGCTTGAGCGTTTCAAGTATCTGTTGCCAAAAATCACTTTCGTTTTTAAGCACAAATCTGTCCAAGGACAGCAGCACATCCTTCGGCGATGCAAATATTCCCTCTGCTATCCCGACTTTTTTTACGAGAATGTACCACAAAAGGTACCACAGGAATATTATTATTGCATAAAACAGCAAAATGCGGACTGTTCTCTTACCTATACCCTTTAATGCCCTCATTCCGTGCCCTCCTTGGTGCCTTCCCGCGCAAGCACATCCTTTATGCCGGAAATATACCGCAATACTTCACAGTCGGCAGGATCTCTCGGATAACTAAGCTCTATTTTTTCAACCGACTTTACACAGTGCGGCGTTTTGCCCATAACAACGACCCTTTGTGCCAGCAATATTGCTTCTTCAACGTCATGTGTTATAAAAACGACGGTCTTTGATGTGTCCATCCATATTTTGAGCAGCTCATTCTGCATATTTCTTTTTGTAACAACATCCAATGCCGCAAACGGCTCATCAAGCAACAGAATGTCCGTTTCAAGAACCAAGGCTCTCGCCAGAGATACCCTTTGCTTCATACCACCAGAAAGCTCATGCACCCTGTAATCAGCATACGGTAAAAGTCCCACTGCAGTCATATATTTATCTGTCAGCTCATGCCTATCCTGTTTGCTGAAGCCCTTTTTTCGTCTTACCTTTATTTTTAATCCAAGCTCTATGTTTTCTCTTACAGACAACCACGGAAAAAGAGTATTTTCCTGAAAAACACATGCTCTGTCATTTCCAACGCCCATTACGGGTCTGCCGTCTATTGTTATTACGCCCTCTGACGGTCTTTCCAGCCCGAGTATCATGTTAAGGAGAGTGGTCTTTCCGCACCCTGACGGACCTACTATGCATACAAACTCACCCTCTTGAACCAAAAGATCCACCCCGTCTATGACCTCGACAGCATTATTTTTACGTGCTCCGTATGTTTTTTTTACGTTATTTAATGCAAGCTTTACATTTTTCAAAATTTGTCAGCACCTCTTTAATTACGTATTTCCGAAAGTATCTCATCAAGCAATGATGTATCAAGCAGCTCCTCTGCGGGGATCTTTTCACTTATCAGCCCCTGCTCAACGCACATGTCCATAAAAAGCTCTATCATATCACTGCCTATGTTGTAGTCCACTTTTATTCTGTCAAGTGATTCTTTTAGAATATCCTTCTCTATTGCAACACCTGTCAGACGCTTTAATGCGGAATTTACAGTATCAACTGTCCATGAGTTGTCGGAATTTATCCTTTCGGTAATTCCAATATACTCTTTAAGGAACAGCTTGACCTCATCCCTATGCTCCTCAAGATAATCCGCTCTCACAATGAGCACGCTTGCAGGATAATTCCCGTCAAATATGCTGTCATGATCTAACAATATATTTGCATTTGCCTCCTCTGCAAGCCTTGTTCCCCATGGTTCAGGCACAAGTGCGGCATCAATGTCACCCTTCAGCAGTAGGTTTTTTATGTTTGCGTTATCCTGCTGAATTATCTCAACCGTTCCACCGTTTTCCGCAGATGACAGTCCTGCACCCTCAAGCAGCCTTCTCAATATTACATCCTGAGTATTTCCGAATTGTGGAACAGCAACAGTCATTCCCGAAAGCTCGTCAACATTGGTCAATACAAGTCCCTGTCTTGTAACAAGCATACTGCCTGCCATTGAGGCACCTGCAATTATCCTTATATTTCCGCCTGAGCTAACATAACCGCTTATTGCAGGGACGGGACCAATGCAAGCGATATTGATCTGCCTTGAACGCATTGACTCCATAATTGAGGGACCTGCATTGAATGCATACATTTCCGCATCGCAGGTCTCATAAAAGTACTCATCCATGCACATACAAAGTACCTGTGAGTGCGTAAGATTTGACAAAAAGCCTATACGAAGCTTATTATCCATCGTACATGACGGAACACATGCCATAACAGCAACACAAAGACTCAATATCAGCATTTTTTTTATTCTAATCAAGCTCAACCTTCCCACCTTCAAGCATATACA
>CAYOGO010000119.1:0-4603 GCA_964403405.1 uncultured Lachnospiraceae bacterium
CCCTCGTGGTGTCTGTGCTCATATTGCTTGTTGAGCAGGGCAGGCTGAGCGCCATTCCCGTGATTTTGATAGTTGTACGTGAGTTTGCGGTAACAAGCCTGCGTGCAATTGCGGCTGCATCACCAGATCAAAAGGTGATTGCGGCAAGCATGTGGGGCAAGCTTAAGACCGTGACACAAATGATAACAATAATAATGATAATGCTTGACAATATCGTTGCACTGATACCCCTGCCGCTCATTCCGATAATGGTCATACTGACTGTAATAATGACGGTGGTATCGGGTGCGGAATATTTTATAAGATATAAGGATTTTTTGAAGGATTGCTGACAGACGGAGTAAATTATGAAGGCTGAGATCATTTCTGTGGGAACGGAGCTTTTGCTCGGACAGATAGCAAATACGGATGCACAGTACATATCAACGGAATTGTCAAAAATAGGCATAGGTGTGTATTATCACACGGTCGTGGGGGATAATTACGACAGAATATACGGTGCGATACAGTCCGCCGATGCAAGATGTGATGTTGTTATATTGACGGGAGGATTGGGACCGACGGTTGACGACCTCACAAAGGAAACATTGTGTGATTATCTCCATCTGAAATGCGAGCTGCATAAAAGAAGCTATGAGCGACTTTGCGCAAGGTTTGAGAAGATGAACGTAGAACAGCCTACTGAGAATAATTTTAAGCAGGTGTATTTTCCGATCACAGCAACCGTGCTTGATAATGATAACGGCACTGCACCCGGAATGTATTACGAAAGAAAAGACGGTCATATATTCATTGCACTTCCGGGACCTCCGTTTGAGCTCTCACCCATGTTTTCAGATAAAGCATTGCCCTTGCTGATAAAAAAGACAGGCTCTGTGCTGAGATCAAGGGTACTGAGGCTATGCGGCATAGGTGAGTCCCTCATGGAAACAAAGGTGAGGGATATACTTGATGCACAGACCAATCCGACCATTGCACCACTGCTCGGAAACGGAGATGTTACGCTCCGCATAACGGCAATGGCACAGAGTGAGGATGAGGCACAAAGGCTGATCGCTCCGACCGAAAGGCAGCTCATGGAGCGTATAGGTGAGTATGTGTACGGATATGATGACGATTCTCCGGAAAAGGTCTTGGTTGAATTATTAAAACAGAAAAAATTAAAAATATCGACTGCTGAGTCCTGTACGGGCGGTGCGATAGCGTCAAGAATAACGGATGTTTCCGGTTCATCGGCGGTATTTTGCGAGGGCGTTGTGACATACGCAAACGAGGCAAAAACAAAGTATCTGGGAGTAAAAACGGAAACTCTGGATAAATACGGTGCGGTAAGCCCACAAACAGCACACGAAATGGTATGCGGACTCATTGAAAAAATGGACTGCGATGTTGCTGTTGCAGTCACGGGGATAGCAGGACCGACGGGCGGTACGGCTGAAAAACCTGTTGGACTTGTGTATATAGGTGTTGCCGTAAAGAACGGCGAAAATGTGACGGTCGACGTAACAAAAAATAATTTTGTCGGATCAAGGGACAGAATAAAATTCCGCACGTCCACAACGGCTCTGATGAATGTTATTAAAATGATAAAGAATTTATAAAATACAAGAGAGGAAATAAATATGGCAGAGGCAAAGAAAACAGTAAAAGGTGAACCTTCATCAAAGGAAGAAGCCCTCAAGCAGGCATTGGCGTCACTTGATAAAAGATTCGGTAAGGGCTCCGTAATGAAAATGGGCGAAAAGCCTGCAATGAACGTAAGCACGATATCAACGGGTTGCCTTGAGTTGGATATAGCATTGGGCGTAAAGGGACTGCCCAGAGGCAGAATAGTTGAAATATACGGACCTGAATCATCGGGTAAAACAACAATAGCATTGCACTGTGTTGCCGAGGCACAAAAAATAGGCGGAACAGTTGCATATATTGATGTTGAGCATGCTCTTGATCCTGTGTATGCAAAGGCAATAGGTGTTGACATAGATAATTTGTACATCGCACAGCCTGATACCGGAGAGGATGCACTTGAAATTGTTGATACACTCGTATCATCAGGTGCGATTGATATGGTGGTCATTGACTCTGTTGCGGCACTTGTTCCGAGAGCAGAGATAGAGGGCGGCATGGGCGACACTCATGTGGGCGTTCAGGCAAGGCTTATGTCACAGGCATTGAGAAAGCTCACGGGTACGATAAACAAAACAAAATGCGTTGCCATATTCATAAATCAGCTTCGTGAAAAGGTCGGCGTGGTATACGGTAATCCCGAGGTTACTCCGGGCGGCAGAGCATTGAAATTCTATTCTTCAGTTAGAATAGAGATAAGAAAGGGCGAAGCAATCAAAAACGGCGAAACTGTTTTGGGTAATGTTACAAAGGCAAAAATAGCGAAGAATAAGGTTGCACCGCCGTTCAAATCAGCAACATTTGATCTCATGTACGGAGAAGGCGTATCATTGGAGGGATCTCTCGTAAATGTCGGCTCCGAGCTGAATATATTGGAAAAGAGCGGGTCGTGGTATTCCTATAAGGGTGAAAGAATCGCACAGGGTAAGGAAAACGTAAAAAAATACCTGAAGGACAATCCCTCCGTTGCACAGGAGATAAAGGATGCGATACTTGATAATTTTTCGGAGGCGGAGCAGGCTGTCGGTGAGACCACACAGGACGGCGAAATAATATCCTCGTCCGATGATGATACATTTATAGATTGATTTTGGAGGAAATATGAAATACAATTATACCGATATAGAGAAAAAGTGGCAGGACAAATGGGAAAAGGATGGTATTTTTCATGCTATAACCGGTTCCTCAAAGCCGAAGTATTATACATTGGTGGAATTTCCGTACCCGTCAGGTGCCGGCTTGCATGTAGGTCATCCGCGCGGATATACGGCAATGGATATCGTGTCACGTAAACGCAGAATGGAGGGCTACAATGTTTTGTTCCCGATAGGCTGGGATGCATTTGGTCTCCCAACTGAAAATTACGCATTGAAGACGGGCATTCACCCGAGGATTGCAACGGATGCAAATATAAGGCATTTTACGGAACAGCTTAAATCACTTGGATTTTCCTTTGATTGGTCAAGGGAGATAGACACGACGGACCCCAAATATTTCAAATGGACACAGTGGATATTCCTCAAGCTGTTTGAAAAGGGTCTTGCATACAAATCAAAGGCACTTGTAAATTTCTGCCCAAGCTGTAAGGTAGTGCTTGCAAATGAGGAATCCCAGGGCGGTGTTTGCGACAGATGCGGAAGTCAGGTAATTCAAAAGGAAAAGGAGCAGTGGATGCTCAAAATAACGGATTATGCACAAAAGCTTCTCGACGGACTTGATGAGGTCGATTATTTGCCCAGAATAAAGATGGAGCAAAGAAATTGGATAGGCCGTTCCGAGGGTGCCGAGATTGATTTTGTAATAGCGGGAACGGATGAAAAGCTCCGCGTTTTCACAACAAGATGCGACACGTTGTTCGGTGCTACATTTATGGTAATATCACCTGAGCATGCACTTGTTGAAAAATTCAAGGACAAGCTCCAAAATTATGATGAGGTCATTGCATACAAGGAGCTTGCCGCAAAAAAGAGCGAGTTTGAACGTAAAATGCAGACAAAGGACAAAACTGGCGTTGAGCTTAAGGGTATAAAGGCGATCAATCCGGCAACGGAGAAGGAGATACCGATATATATTTCCGATTACGTTCTTTCCACATATGGTACGGGTGCCATCATGTGTGTACCCGCACACGATACAAGAGACTGGGATTTTGCACACAAATTCGAAATACCCATGGTTGAGGTTATTGCAGGCGGAAATATTGAAAAGGAGGCTTATACCGATATCGAAAACGGTACTCTTGTAAATTCGGGCTTCCTCAACGGCCTCAGCGTTAAGCAGGCACAGGAGAAAATGTTCGTTTACCTTGCCGAAAAGAACATAGGTCAAAAGAAAATCAATTATAATATGCACGATTTGGTATATGCACGTCAGCGTTATTGGGGCGAGCCTGTGCCGATAGTACATTGTCCTCATTGCGGAATGGTTCCGGTGCCGTACGATCAGCTTCCGCTTGAATTACCTGTGTTGGATGATTTCCGTCAGTCCGAAACTGGTGAATCACCGCTTGTTAATGCAACGGATTGGGTAAATACGGTATGTCCTCATTGCGGACAGCCTGCAAAGAGAGAAACTGACACAATGCCGCAATGGGCAGGATCCAGCTGGTATTTCCTCAGATATATCGATCCTCTCAATGAGGAAGCGCTTGCAAGCGAGGAGGCACTCAAGTATTGGTTGCCCGTGGATTGGTACAACGGCGGTATGGAGCACGTAACACGCCATATGATATACTCAAGGTTCTGGCACAGATTCCTTTATGATATCGGTGTTGTTCCTACAAAGGAGCCGTATGCAAAGCGTACTGCACATGGTCTTATTTTGGGAGCAGACGGACAAAAGATGTCAAAATCAAGGGGCAATGTTGTAAATCCCGATGATATAGTAAGAGATTACGGTGCCGATACGCTCAGAACATACGAAATGTTCATAGGCGATTTTGAAAAGCCTGCTCCGTGGTCTGATGACAGCGTTAAGG
>CAYOGO010000120.1:0-4589 GCA_964403405.1 uncultured Lachnospiraceae bacterium
CCGGCTTTACGCTTAACCTGATAATTCTCCATTGTTTTGTAACGGCATATTGCGTCCTTCAACGCTCTCGCCATTACATGGTGTATTCCCGGACGACCGTTAGCTGTCGGCGGTCCCTCAAAAAACACAAAGCTCTCATGACCTTCTCTGTCATCAACAGTTCTCTTAAGGATGTTTATCTCATCCCAATACTGTGAAATAGCGGCTTCGCTTTCCTTTACATTGTTAGAAAGATTCTTAAATTCAGCCATTTATATTTTCCCTTCCATTCTTCCGGATGAAGAATTTTTAATTCTGTATAATAAAAAAGCCCCGCAAACAAAGTTTACGGGACGAACTGACAAGCACAATCCGTGGTACCACCCACAAAAAACATTGCGGAATAACGCCCGCCAACGGCACTGCTTAATTGCTTTTGCTTTCAGCAGGCTGCTCAAAGGTGATATTCTGTACGGATATGCCAAAACCCTCGCACCAATGGTCTCTCGCTGAAAGCAACACCGCACATACTGTCCTCATCATAGCATTTATGCTGGTATTTTAACATATATTCGACAAAATGTCAAGTGCAGACGGGCAAAAAATCCAATTTTCAGGATAAAAATGCCCAAAAGCCGTCACATGCAGTCATCTTTTTCAAATGCGCTGTCTGCAAAGTACATTATATCCTCCACCTTACGTTTCGGTACGTGAACATTGCCGTCATCACTCATATAGTATTCAACGCCGTCGGTCTCGTCCTCAGCATAGCTTTTCTGCATGGGATAGCCCAACGCAACCGCATAATTGATCTCATATCCGTCCGGTGCTGAAATGATCTTTGATATTTTAGGTCTGTCTATCGATCCGAGAATGCATGAGCCTATCCCTCATACCACGCTGCAAGAACGATATTCTCAATGGCAAAGCTTGCGTCAGCCTCCTTATTGTATGAATTCTTTTTCGTCATTACAAAAATATACGCAACGGGCTCCTCTCCCCTTTGCGGTGTACCCCTCTCGCCAAGGAGCTTTGCCCATTTTGTAAGCGGAAATATCTCACTGCACATTTCGCCGCGAACGACCGCATACGTCAGCGGCTGTTCATTTGCCGCACTAGGTGCAAACCTTGCAGCGTCAATGAGCTTCAGGAGCATACTGTCAGAAATAACTGTCTGCGAAAACTTTCTTATGCTTCTTCTTGTTTTTATTACCTCATAAATATCCATATTGCATCCCCTCATTCTATAAAGCTATATTCCCGTATTTCATCGCAATTACCCACAAGAGCTATTGCCTCGAGCTTTTTATCGCCAAATGCATACCTTGCAGCATCCGCTATGCTGTCACTTGTAACATTTTTATACCCGTTTACAACATTCTCAAATGTTTTTTGAATATTAAAAAGCGATCTCTTGCCGTTTATTGACATCATTGACATTGTGCTTTCCTCTTCAAGCTCTAATGCGGTGATAATGTTCTTTTTTGACCTAAAAAGCTCCTCACTGCTCACACCGTTATGCATTATATCCTTTATTTCTGCAGAAATTATTTGCCTTACTGCATCCGCATTTTCCGGCGAAAACGCTGTATTTATAACAAAAACACCCATATTTTCGTATTCCGCAACGCTTGAATCCACATTATAAACAAGTCCGTTGTCCTCTCTCAAACGCTTGAACAGCCTTGACGAGCCGTCACCACCCAATATTCCCGCAAGCAACGCAAAGGCATACAGCTTGCTGTCATATCTTGAAACACAGGGATACCCTGCAACAAGCTGCAGCTGCTCCGTATCACGCTGTAATTTATAAAGGCCTCCCGTAACGGTATTATCGTGCATAGCCTCATCAACGGGAGCATTATCCGCAAGCCTTGCAAATGGTGACCTCTCAATGTATTCCTTTACTTCCTCGCTGTTAAAGCTTCCTGCCATTGATATGACTATATTCCGCGGCACAAAATGATCACGGTAAAACGATGTGAGGCATTCTTTGTTAAATGAGCTTACGTTTTCGTTACTGCCAAGTACCGGCATACCAACTGAATGATCACGGAACATGCCTGCCATCAGCAGCTCCTGTGCTGCATCCTCGGGATTATCCTCCGCACTCGATATCTCCTCATTTATTACCTTTTTTTCGTTTTCAATGGCAATTTCGTCTAACACGGGATCCGTAACAATATCACATAAAAGGTCAAATGCCTGCTTTAAGTCTCTTGAGAGCACCTTTATGTACACACATATGCAATCCTCTGCCGTGTATGCATTGAGACTACCGCCAAGCTCATCGGACTCACGCGATATGTCATCTGCCGACCTTGTTCTTGTGCCCTTAAACAGCAAGTGTTCTATAAAATGCGATATACCGTTATTTTCTCTTGTTTCATGTGCTGAGCCGCATTTTATAAAAACGCCCATCGATACGCTTTTCATGTACGGCATACTGTCAAGAGCTACGCTGATACCGTTTTTTAATGTATATTTTATCATATATCTTCCTTTTGAAATATTTCGCTGTTATATTATAGCAGATGAATGTGATATTTACAAGACGTCGCATAAAAAAATTACCATAAATCAAAGGATCCCTTTGCTTGAAACAAGAAAAGGGATCGTCATTATTATTTATTCAGTTCTTTTTCTATCGCCTCGGCAATTTCAAGCCTGAGTGCCTCAAGCTTTCTGCTGTCCTTTGAGTACTCTATAAGCGATGTTGAAATCGTTGCGATCTTTTCCTGCATCCATTCCTCACCGAAAAGCTCCTTTGCCATTATCAAAAGCTCATAATCCTCAATTCCGTCGGATACCATCATAAGCCTCATCGACGGGCAAGGACCGTCAATACCGAATTTATTGCCGTTATAAAGCAATGATCCGTCACCGTATGTATACTCGCTCAAATCCTTTACTGTTGAAATATCATCCCAGGCATCATCAACATATGTCCACCATGTAGTGCTCCAATACAGGAATCCCGTTGCACTGTACTGTGCCTGCTGCCAGAAAAGCAGTCTGTGCTGTACACCAAGCTGATCCACAAGCAAATTGCAGTACGGATCACCCGGTTCCCAACATACATACCACCAGAGCTCATCGCCCTCATCCTGCATCTTTTTTAATCTTTCCCACTCATCGTAATCATAAATATATGATTTCAGGCACCAAAGGTCAAAGCTTTCCTCAAAAAAATCTATCGCATTCCTTCCGTCATGATTACCAAGACCAGACAAAGGTACATTAACCTTTATTCCGGGGCAAAGCCTCTTTGCTCTCTCTGCACAGTATACGGAATAATTCAATGCATCCTCTGTTCCGGGCTCGTCCGCAGGGTAAAAATATGCCTTTTTGAGCCATTCCTCATTGGTTGAGAGCTTATTGTAATATGCTCTCATAACATTGTCGTCACCACTGTACGGAACCAGGAACGATGTTACTCTTGGGTCACTCATGTATGCATCCGCTCTATCATCAAGGACATCATACGGAAGATCGTATGGTGACAAATTATATTCAAGCAAGAAATCATAGTACTTTTTGTACAATTCATTAATATCCACATCATCACCGTGCTGCTGCTTTAAGCACTCCTTATGTATGCCTGCAGCAGTTGTGCATGACGGTGTCTCGGGAAGCGTAATGTTCCATACATGGATATTTACGGTCACAGTTATGTATACTTCACCCGTTTTATTGTTTATGAGCCTTACCTTGTACACGTAATCGCCTGCTTCCGTGTCGGCATCGGATTTAAAACGCACCATTGCAATCTCTTTCACCTTTTTCTTTATGTGGAACGTGTTTGTGCTCAAAGGAACCAGTGCATCAACATACATTTTATCGTGTGCAGTCGTTTTATACTCCAAAAAAGCTTCGCCGACGATACTGTCACAGTTGCCCTCAACAACGATCGTCATATCCTCATCATGGTTAGTCAATGAATACATACCGATCTGGAATGTTTCAGCCTCATTTTTTGCCATGCTGATCTCATAAACGGCGTTTTTCTTTCCGTCATATTTTTTATCGTCAGTGATCTTATCTATTCCGTTAAAGGTCCATGCAACAATATCACTTGCAAACACAGATTCGATATTATCGCAAATGCCGTTCAGCTTTTTCATGCCATCGACTGTCTCAAGCTCCTTATTCAGATAATTCTCTGCAAAATAGCTTACGCCGTCAATTATTGCATCGTTGCATCCGCCCGTGATAACGATTTTTGTGTCGATCTGCTTTATTATGAAGTCATAATAATGAGCGACCTCATCAAGTGCCGTTTGTGACTGTGGGCGGTTGGTCCTTCCGACAAGTATCTCGTACTTATTCTCCGTAAGACCGTCATTTTCATCAATAATATCGTCCCGTACTCCGCATTTTGCTCCGACCTTATCCATTATCCTTGCGGAAAGATCTATTGCAGACTGCATTATAGCACGGTCCGATATTTCCACCTCTTCGGGATAGATAATAACATAGTCCGACAGAACAATGTCTGTTTTTTCCGGATCACCACCGCTCTCCGTCGGTGTTGGCGTCGGGTCAGCCTCGGACGGTGTTGGTATGGGACTTGTTGCAGGTCCGCACGCCGTTGCACAAATTAAAAGCAT
>CAYOGO010000121.1:0-4575 GCA_964403405.1 uncultured Lachnospiraceae bacterium
ACGCAATATGCCGTTACAAAACAATGGAGAATTATCAGGTTAAGCGTAAAGCCGGATGGGATACTCACGGTTTGCCGGTCGAGATAGAGGTGGAAAAGAAACTCGGACTTCACGATAAGAACGACATTGAAGTATACGGTATAAAGGAATTCTGCGAAAAATGCAGAGAATCCGTATTTGAATATGAGGGTATGTGGAAGGAAATGACAAAGAGGATGGCTTACCTCATTGATCTTGATAATCCGTATATAACCCTTGATAATAATTATATTGAATCCGCATGGTGGGCTTTGGATAAATTCAACAAGGCAGGACTTATGTACGAGGGTCACAAGATACTTCCGTACTGCACACGCTGCGGCACAGGTCTTGCATCTCACGAGGTTGCACAGGGCTACAAGGAGATCAAAACAACGACCGTATTTGTAAAGTTCAAGCGTAAGGATGCAGATGAGTATTTCCTCGTGTGGACGACCACACCGTGGACATTGCCGTCAAATACCGCACTTACGGTACATCCCGATGTTGTATATGCAAAGGTAAAGAAGGATGACGTTGTGTACTATGTCTGCAAGGCTCTTGCCGATAGGGTCCTCGGCGGAGATTATGAGATACTTGAGGAAATGAAGGGTAAAGACCTTGAATTTGTTGAGTATGAGCAGATGATGCCGTTTGTTGAGGCTAAAAAGAAGGCTTTCTATGTAACATGTGCCGACTACGTAACGACAGAGGATGGTACGGGTATAGTTCATACTGCAGGTGCGTTCGGTGATGACGACTACGGTACATGCATGAGATACGGTCTGCCGATACTTCAGCCGGTTGCCGAAAACGGTCTGTTCACGGAAACTCCGTGGAAGGGCAAGTTTGTAATGGATGCCGATCCCGATATTATAGAATGGCTCCACGAAAACGGTAAGCTTTACAGAAAAGAGAAGATGGCGCATAATTATCCTCATTGCTGGAGATGCGGAACGCCGTTGCTCTATTATGCAAAGCCAAGCTGGTATATAAAAATGACGGCTCTCAAGGATCAGCTCGTTGCAAACAACAAGACAGTTGAATGGTATCCGCCTTATGTAGGTGAGGGAAGATTCGGTAATTGGCTTGAAAATGTAAACGATTGGGCAATATCCAGAAGCCGTTATTGGGGAACACCGCTCAATATCTGGAGATGCGAATGCGGTAAGTGCGAAACAATAGGCTCAAGGAAGGAGCTTGCGGAAAGGGCTATTGAGGATATTGACGAAAATGTTGAGCTTCACAGACCCTATGTTGATGAGATACACATCACATGCCCCGTTTGCGGTAAGCCGATGACAAGGGTGAAGGATGTTATCGACTGCTGGTTTGACAGCGGTATGATGCCATTTGCACAGCACCACTATCCATTTGAAAATAAAGAACGCTTTGATGAGCTCTATCCTGCAGATTTTATATGTGAGGGTATCGACCAGACAAGAGGTTGGTTCTACTCACTCATGGCGATCTCAACATTCATAATGGGCAGATCACCGTATAAGAGAGTGCTTGTAAACGATCTTTTGCTTGATAAGGACGGCATGAAGATGTCCAAGTCAAAGGGCAACACCGTAAATCCATTTGAAATGTTTGATAAATACGGTGCTGATTCTTTGCGTTGGTATTTGTACTACGTTTCACCGGCATGGCAGCCCACAAGGTTTGACGAGCAGGGTGGATTAAAGGAGATAACGGGCAAATTCTTTATGACGATAAAGAATGTGTATAGCTTCTTTGCAATGTATGCGAATATGGACGGCCTTGATCCGAGAGAATTCTTTATAGCATATGACCAAAGACCCGAAATCGATAAGTGGATGCTTTCGAGACTCAACAGTCTTGTTAAATACGTAAGAGAATCGCTTGATGCATTTGACCTTACAAAGGCAGTAAGAGAAATTCAGAATTTTGTGACAGAGGATGTGTCAAATTGGTATATCAGACGCTGCAGAAGACGTTTCTGGGCATCAGAACTTGATGACGACAAGAAAGCTGTTTATAATACAACGTTTGAGGTGCTCAAGACGCTTTCTCAGCTCATAGCACCTATGACACCTTTCTTTGCCGAGGAGCTTTACAGAACACTTACGGGTGAGGAATCCGTACATTTGAGCTTGTATCCCGAGGTAAATGAGTCGCTCATAGATCTGGCGCTTGAGGACAGAATGAATACCGTAATGACAGTCGTTACAATGGGCAGAGCACTGAGAGAAAAGGTGAAACTTAAAGTACGTCAGCCGCTGTCACATGTAATGCTTGACGGAAAGTACGAGGAGAAGCTTGCAGGTCTTGAGCCGCTCATAAAAGAGGAGCTTAATGTAAAGGATGTAAACTTTGTACACGATATGTCTGATTACATCAATTATACTCTCAAGCCAAATTTCAGAGTTGTGGGAGCCAAGGTAGGCAAGAATATGGGTGTGTTCGGCAATGCACTTAAAAATATCGATGCACTTGAGGTGATCTCTGCTGTTTCAAACGGCGGATCATACAGGTTTGACCTTGCAGGCGTTGAGTTTAATGCTGTTGAGGAAGATATACAGATACAGTATTCAGTCAAGGCAGGCTTTGACATGATAATGGAGAATAATTTTATCGTTCTGCTTGACACCGTACTCACTACCGAGCTTATTGAGGAAGGTTTGCTCAGAGAGCTCCTCAGTAAGGTGCAGAATACGAGAAAAACAACGGGATTTGATGTAAATGATACCGTAAAGCTCTATGTTGAAGGTGATGATGAGGTCAGTGCCATGGTTCACAAGTTTGAGGACTATATCAAGACAGAGGTGCTTGCAACGGATGTGATCTATTCTGTTGACGGAGTGGAAAGTGCCGTTGAGGATATTAACGGACACAGCACAAGAATAGCTGTTGTAAAGAATATCTGATATTGATGAAATTTGATTCCCCCAAAAGGCTGCTGCTTAGGGCAAGTATGCTTTTTGGGGGTCAGTTATATCAAAAATATGCAAAAAATGTAAAATGTGAACAAAAATTTATATTTTATGCATGATAATGCATTTATTTTTGTTTTCAAAAAGAAAAAAATATGTTATAATATGCTTATATTCGGCAAATGATTTTTTGGAGTGTCATGCCGGATTGTTGGCACTCTGCTACAATTATTCAAACGGAAGGTGTAATTATGAAATATTTAAAGGCTAAGATCAGAGAGCTCCTCAGTAAGGTGCAGAATACGAGAAAAACAACGGGATTTGATGTAAATGATACCGTAAAGCTCTATGTTGAAGGTGATGATGAGGTCAGTGCCATGGTTCACAAGTTTGAGGACTATATCAAGACAGAGGTGCTTGCAACGGATGTGATCTATTCTGTTGACGGAGTGGAAAGTGCCGTTGAGGATATTAACGGACACAGCACAAGAATAGCTGTTGTAAAGAATATCTGATATTGATGAAATTTGATTCCCCCAAAAGGCTGCTGCTTAGGGCAAGTATGCTTTTTGGGGGTCAGTTATATCAAAAATATGCAAAAAATGTAAAATGTGAACAAAAATTTATATTTTATGCATGATAATGCATTTATTTTTGTTTTCAAAAAGAAAAAAATATGTTATAATATGCTTATATTCGGCAAATGATTTTTTGGAGTGTCATGCCGGATTGTTGGCACTCTGCTACAATTATTCAAACGGAAGGTGTAATTATGAAATATTTAAAGGCTAAGATCATAATCGGTATGATCGTTGCGGTTGTTGTGATCATTTACATATTGACAGCTGCAGATAAGGTTTTGGCATCATGTATCGTTGTTGCTATTGCCGTTGTATTGTTCGCACTCTACAAGTTCCTTAAGTATATGTTCTCTGCATATTTTAAGTCAACAAAAGAGTCATATTTTAAGGTTCTTTTCAATAAGAACAGTGCATTGAGATATAATGTATTCAAAAAGTTCAATAAAAAGCTTAACGATTCAAAAATGGTGGTATGTGATGTTTACATGCCGAAGGTTGACGGCACTGTTTCAAAGGCAGACATGATATTGCTCAATGAGACAGGCATTTATGTAATAGACACAAAGCCGTATATGGGCCGTATTGCAGGTGCCGAGCAGGGCAGAGAATGGACATATACAAGGGGCGGCAAAACGGAGAATATCCCCAACCCTATGATCTGGAATAAACTGTACATGAATTGGTTGAAGTCATACTTGAACAAGGAATGCCCGAATGTTAAGCTGTATTCTTATGTTGTTTATAATGCAGGCTGCAGAATAAAGGATATTACATTCAAGAATTATATAGGCATAGTTGCTACAAGAACATCGCTCTCCAAGGAGATCGCTATCAGTGCAGCAAGAATAGGCACGAGCATTGCACCGTCTGAAATGGACCTTGCATATGACAAGATCAAGGCTCTCAAGGATGCAGAGTTTGCAAAGACTGTTGATGAGGTACAGGGCATTCAGGAAACCATATTCTACGAGAGAAAGAAAGAATTCAACGAATACGATTACAAAAATCCCGATTTGGAGTAAGCGTACGATCTGTATTCAATAAAATTTCAGTTTGCAATAAAAGCGGTGCTTCACGTT
>CAYOGO010000122.1:0-4552 GCA_964403405.1 uncultured Lachnospiraceae bacterium
TAACTGCAAATACGAGAGACAAAGCCAACACCAAAGATATGATTTTTTTCATACTTTTAATCTCCTATTTTATTAAATTTACAATTATATTATACATCAAAAATCTCATTAAGTCAATATTTAACAGAGAATTTACGGCAATTTCTGTTCCACATTTGTTTTTCGTTTTAAAAAGCTTTTCTTTGCTTCTTCGCTTGTTACAAAAGACATCAACATCATCGGCACACCTTGCATTGAAGTAAATGATGCATTACCCCATTGAAGCTCTGCGCCGCAATAAGAACACTTCATAATCGTGCCCACGTAAAATCACGATTTTGATCTGCGTTTTTTGCTGTAATTTACCGCAGAATAAATACCTATGCACACCCATACCACACCCAGTGACACAAGCAATATTACCGATGTTACCGGAAGTTTACCCAAATCTGCTTTTTGAGATACTCCGCCGGATGATGTTCCCGCTTGGTCCAACCTATACAACGATCTGATATCACTGTATAATTTTGCCATGTACTCGTCGTCAACGGTTTCTCTTCGTCTTACTGATTTTGTGACATTCTCAATAAGCTGCCCGGATGCACTTCTGAGTGATGCAGAACCGTTAAATACAGGAGTCACAAATGTGTTTTTGATATTTTCAGTCATAATTTGGGATGCTTTTATCTTTATATCATAATAAAAATCGTTATCCTCGCCCATTCTTGATATGTAATCACGGTATTCAGCTGAATTTACTGCTTTCTCCGTTACCGGAACATAACCTTCAGTTTGCGAATATGCTATCTGCACATCATTTGTAAGTAAATACTGAGCAAAAAGCCACGATGCCATAACCTCACCGGGATCGGCTTTATTGAATATGCATATCGATGGTCCCTGCGATATCATTTTCGGAGCATTGACATCGACCTGGGGTATCATCATTACTTCTGTTTCAAATTCAACAATAGTATCATCACTGATATCCACCAACGGAGCATCGGTTCCCATCCATGTTGCACCTGCCGTAGAATCTATTGCAAAAATGCACTGCCCCGCATTCAAAAAGTTTGCAGGATAGCCTGAAATTTTGAATGTTGAGAACGCTCCGCTTGCGGCACTGTCGGCAATGGTATACAAAAAATCCTTTGTATCGTCGTTAAATATCAGTATTTCTCCGTCATCGGATGAATACCCTGCTTCGGACTGCTTGAGCCACTGTATCATCATGTTATCAGTTGACTTATATATAAACGGGATCATAACATTCTGTCCGTTTATTTTATACATACCATCTTCGTTCTTTGCAAGCGCTGCTTTTGACACCTCCCAAACAAAATCCCATGTAAGCACATCGGGGAGCTCAAATCCAAGCTTTTCGACGTATGTTTTGTTCACATAGCAGGCCTCAGTCGAACGCATGAACGGCAATGCATACTGCACTCCGTCTATAACGCCCTCCGACAAAAATTGAGAGACTATCTCCTGCTTTTTAGGTGTATCAAACCTTATTTTTCTTCCGCCGAGACCGTATTCTTCATTATTAACAAGCTCATCCAAGGGAACAACTATGTTTGTACCCGTTTTGTACGTTGCAATATGATCGGGATACGTAATACAAACATTGGGCGTTGTGTTTGTGGATATGTTTGTTATAACATCATTATATATTTTGCTGTAATCCGTATATAATTTCAGGTTTACCTTTATATTCGGATAAAGCTTTTGAAAATCCTCTATCGCCTTTTTGTATATTCTTGTCTGCTTTACATTCGTATCATTTTTTGCCCAGAATGTTATCTCGTACGGCTTTGTGTCGTCAAACTCCGACGGTACCTCAAAAGCCTTCATTCCCTTTGAGCCATGGCACCCTGTCAATAACACTGTTATCAGCATTACAAAAACAAGCAGAAAAGCACATTTTTTCTTCATCCCTTTGTACCTCCTCTTGCAACCCCTGCCATGATCTTTTTTCTGAATATCAAAAACAGTATTATGAGCGGAATCGATATTACAACAACGGCAGCCATCATAGCCGGTATGTTTTCTCTACCAAAGCCGTTTTCTCGTATTGACTGTATTCCGTTTGAAACGAGGAAGAACTTTTCATCGTCGGTAACAAGTCGCGGCCACACATATGAATTCCAGCACTCGATCACCTTGAGTATTGCGACCGTAACAAGAGTCGGGCGGCATATCGGTACCATGATTCTTCTCAGGTAGTTGAAATCGCTCGTTCCGTCCACCTTTGCGGCATAATAAAGCTCATCAGGCACCTGTGCAAAATTCTCCTTAAGCAGGTAAACGTAGAACACAGACATCACCGACGGCAATATAAGACCGGTAAAAGTGTTTCTCAGATCGAGATTTGTAACCGTAACATAGTTTGTAATGACAACAAGCTCATTGGGTATCATCATGAGCGACAGAATAAGCGTAAAAAGCAGATTCTTACCTCTGAAATTCAGCCTTGAAAACGCAAATGCGGCAGGAATTATAACTGCCATCATTATTGCCGTTGTCAATACCGTAAAAATCACTGTATTGACAAAATAATCCGCAAGCGGAACAGCCGTAAACGCCTCCCAATAATTCTCAAGCGTCGGTGAAAGCGTAAAGAATTTGGGTATATACTCCGAGCTGTATTCTCCGTAGCCCTTGACGGATGTCAATATCATCCAATAAAACGGGAACAAAACTATCAATCCCCATACAGACAATAGTGTATATATTATTATCCGTGAGACCACTCTTTTTGTTTTAGCTTTTTTTTCTATTTTTTCGTAATTTGTTCGATCCATATCAGTATACCCTCATCAATAATGAACCTTTTTCTTGCTTATGATAAGATTTATGCATGTTATCGTGAGCACTATCGCAAACAGTATTATTGCCGCAGCTGCAGCATATGAGGGATAACCTCCACTGTCACCGTAGAGCATATCGTACACATAACCTACTATCGTATTCATTCCTGCCGCATTGAGGTTTGTTCCGAACAGTGCCACGACCTCATTATACGCCTTGAACGCACCTATAAATCCCGTTATGATAAGGTAAAATATCATTGGCGATATCATTGGCAATGTGACCCTTGTAAATGTTCTGGATTTTGATGTTCCGTCGACCCTTGCAGCGTTATAATAATCTTTATTAACGGATGCAAGTGAGCTTGTGAGTATCAATACCTTAAATGGCATTACGACCCATATCGTATAAAAGCTCAGAACAAACATCTTTGCCCAATACGGACCGTCAATAAAGTCTACAGGACCCTGCCCGAACCACGACAGCATGAGGTTTACCAATCCGTCGGAATATGCTGTTTTTTTGAACAGTATCATAAACACGAGACCAACCGCAAGCGTATTTGTCACATATGGCAAAAAATATACCGTTTGAAACAAATTCCGCAATGCCTTTATTGAGCTCAGACCAACGGAAATTAAAAGCGCTATTGCCGTCGATATGGGAACTGTGATAATTACAAGTATGAATGTATTTTTGACCGCCTGTAAAAAATACGGATCATGCAGAACATATTCAAAATTATACCATCCGTATCCCAAAAATGTTTGGGACGCAAAATTATATCCCTCCTCAAACGAATACACAAATACGTCAATAAGAGGATATATCATAAACACTGCAAAAAACACTATTGCAGGCAACAGATAAAGCCATGCTTTTTTATTGTTTTTATCCATAATATCCCCCGTCAGCTCAGCTTACAGAATATGCGTTTTTCGGTTTCAGAGTCAAAAATAAACACCTTGTTTGGCTTAAATGAGAAATTTACCGTCTCACTTTGCTCATCGATCACGTTATCCGAGCTGATCACGGAGCGTATGGTTTTGTTTTGTGCAAAAGGATGCTCAGACACTATGCTCAGATCTCTGCCCATGACCTCAACTGCCTTAAGCTTACAGCAAAGAGGTCCGTTTTCATCCACAACAAAGCCCTCAGGACGAACACCTACCGTAACCCTGCCGTTTTGCACTCCCTCAAGGCTCAAAACATCAGCCTCGCCTATAAACAGCCTGTTATCGCGCACCTCGCCATCAAAAATACATATCGGTGGAGTACCCAAAAATTTTGCAACAAACAAATTTTCAGGCTCATTATATACATTCTGCGGCTTGCCTATCTGCTGTATTACACCATTATTCATAACGACGATAATATCCGATATACTCATCGCCTCGTCCTGGTCGTGCGTTACAAAAACAGTCGTGATCTTTGTTTTGCTCTGTATACGGCGTATTTCTTCCCTTGTCTGCAATCTCAGTCTTGCGTCGAGATTGGAAAGAGGCTCGTCAAGCAAGAGTACCTTTGGCATTTTTACCAAAGCTCTTGCAATGGCAACTCTCTGCTGCTGTCCGCCTGAAAGCTCTCCGGGTCTTCTGTCCATAAGCTCATCTATCTGCACAAGTCCTGCAATTTCGTATGCCTTTTCGCTCATTTGTGCCTTTGTGAGCTTATCCTTGCCCTTGAGATTTTCCAACGGAAAGATTATATTCTGTTTTACCGTCATATGCGGATACAACGCATAATTTTGGAACACCATTCC
>CAYOGO010000123.1:0-2736 GCA_964403405.1 uncultured Lachnospiraceae bacterium
GCCCTTGCTTTCGGGCTGACGTCCTATTGCCTCGCACGCCTTTGCAACCGCATTTCCTTCACCTATACCGGGACCTATACCCGCGATCATTGCCACGCCGGCTCCGAGAGCACAGCATCCTAAAATAATACCAACTGCAAGTTCCAACATTTTAATTTACCTCCATAGTGTTGTTTATTGTATGATCTTTATTACTTTTTTGCTTACTTTTTTCTTTCTTCTTAAAATATTCGTCAGCCGGGAAGCCACCCGAAACATACATCATTGTCAGCATTGCAAATATATAAGCCTGCAAGCATCCGCTGAAGACATCAAAGTATACTGATAATACCGCAGGAATACCTATCTGAAGGAATGGTATTTCTCCCAGAACGCCCGGAAGCCATCCCAACAGCAATGATGAGAGCCCCTGAAGTCCAGCAGCGATCAACGCCGATATGACTGTTCCCGAAAGAACGTTTCCGTAATGACGGAATGACATTGAAACAGGTGTCGCAAACTCACTTATCACGTTCATCGGTGTGAGAAACGCAACAGGCTCGGCAAAACTCTTGAGGTACCGTATGGGTCCGCACTTGAGCTTGTAATATGTTATAAGTCCAAACACCAAAATTGCCCATCCCGCAACTACATTAAGATCCGACGTTGGCGGATAAAGTCCAAAAAGTGACATAAGGCTCGAAAAGGCAGACAATGCGATAATTGCCGCCACAAACGGTGCAAAACCGATAAAATATTCACCCATATTCTCACTGACAAGCCCACTGACCTTTTCCACAACCCATTCCACTGCATGCTGACGCTTTGTATCCGCCCTTACCTTGAGCCCGTGCGTCATGTACAAGCACAACGCAAGTATGGAGATCATTATCATCCATGAATTTAATTGTGACTCCGTTATCGGCAGGTCCTGTATCGGCATTGGAATCGTAAAATAAATGCGTGCTCCCGATACATTTATTCCGTCGCTTACAGGTGTTGTAAGCACCTTCAGCACAATGCAGAATAACACTGGAAGTATCATCATAATTATCAATAATATATCCACCGCAACAAAACGACGGTCCTTGGCTCTCATAATATAATCCCCCCTGACATATCTGCATTGTTTATCGATCCATGCCGAAAAGCGGTCTGAATGCTATTGCGATCCTCGGAAAAAATACCGGGATAATAACAGTCCATATGCTGAAGCATGGTAGCACCACTCCTATAATGACAACAACGATGAGAAATAAAAACCTGTATGATTGGGATGCCTTCATCGTGTTCTTTACCGTCTTGTCATCCTTTTCGTTGCTTTCGGCATTTGCAAGCCTTTCGCCCTTTTCCAATGCTTTTTGAACAGTAATTCCCATCAAAAGAAAATTAAGAATAACAGCCGTTCCACTCAGGACATTTCCCAGCAGAACAGTGTAGTCCCACTTTCCTATTACAAGAAAAACAGCCTGTAAAAGCACGCTCAGTATGAGCACCCACAGCGAGATATACCTTGTTTCTTTTTTTACTGTTGCATCAATCTTTATCATATTTTTCTCCAAATAAACATAAAGGAACCAACATCTCTGCAGACAGCTGGTTCCAATAAAAATCCTATTAAATTGACGTTACATTTTCACTTACGTGACACTTTAGTTTATTTTACCATAATTATTTTCATTTGTCAATACCTCAGCATGACAAAAAATCAAAATTTCAACATCGGTGAAAAATGTATTCAAATATCGTCATGCTGCTCCATCTGCAAGGATATCATGAAATTTTATGTTGCAATTATGTGCATTTTGTGGTAAAATAGTCAGCAAATACACTGTCGGCGGAATAACTTGTCTCGTTAGGCTGTCGCACTATATTTGTATCGGACGGAGGTCATATATGGGCTTTAAGCTTGCTTTAAGAAACGTTTCCGCCGCTCTTGCAACGGCATTTTATTCAATAAAATATCCCACATTCAAGGTAATAGGTGTTGAGCGTGTTCCAACAGAAGGCGGCGTGCTTATATGTGCCAACCACAAGAAGGCAGAGGATCCCATCCTTTTATATAAGGGTTTGCACAGGGGACAAAAAAGGTTTACCTACTTTTACGGAAAAGCAGGGCTCATAAAAAACAAATTCCTGAAATGGTATCTTACGGATGTTTTGGGAGCAAAAACGGTATCTCACAACGCATCGGACCTCGGAGCGATAAAGTGGGGTTTAAATAAGCTGAAAAACGGTGAGGTAGTATGCATATTCCCGGAAGGAACAAGAAACAGGACCGACAAGGACCTGCTTGAGTTTCAACAGGGTGCTGCCGTAATAGCACATATGTCAAAGGCTAAGGTAGTAACCGCAACCATAAGCGGCAGCAGAAAATGGTTTTCAAAATGCAGTATTGAATTTTCAGAGCCGATAGATCTGTCCGAATTTTATTCAAAACGTCTTGATGATGAGGTAAAAAGCGGTATTATCGAAAAAATTTATGAAAATGTAAAAAAATATTTAAAAAAGTAATTGCATTTTTTTGAATATTGGTGTATAATATTAGAGGTTTTTCGGATGGCATAATTCCGGATAAACCTTAGAGGTATAATTGAAGGTAGTAGTCAGTGAGCATTCCGGATTTTGTTTCGGAGTGAAGAGAGCCGTTGATATGGCTCTTGAGGAAGCACGGGTCAGTCAGAACAGTGTTTACACACTTGGCCCGATAATACATAACTCGTTTGTGGTTGAAGACCTTGCAACAAAAGGTGTTGT
>CAYOGO010000123.1:2836-4543 GCA_964403405.1 uncultured Lachnospiraceae bacterium
TATGAGCTTTGCAAAAAACATTGCGATAACACATATGCCGTTCAATCAGCGGCTGATGTTGTTGATATATCGAAAAACATAGGCACCGTAGGTATAGTAGCCGGTGCATCGACACCCGATTGGGTTGTCAAGGAGGTTATTGGTAAAATGACGGAAGAGCAAATTATTGCTGAAGCTGCTCAGGCAGCAGAAGCTGTTGCTGAGACTGTTGCAGAGGATGCAACAATGGCGGACTTTGAAAAGTCCATGGTAAAATTGCGTAACGGTCAGTACGTTAAGGGCATTGTTATTTCTGTTTCCGATGATGCTGTTTACGTAAATCTTGGCTATAAGGCAGATGGTATTATCCCGAAGAGTGAGTTCAATCTTCAGGACGGACAGAAGTTGCAGAACGTTGTTTCTGTTAACGATGAGGTTGAGGTTGAGGTCGTTCAGGTAAACGATGGTGACGGTAATGTTATCCTCTCAAGAAAGCCTGTTCTCGAAAGAGCAGCATGGGCTGAGATTCTTGAGGCTAAGGAAGCTGATAAAATCGTTACAGTTAAGGTTACTGAGGTCGTTAAGGGTGGCGTTCTTGCTACATACAACAATTTCAGAGTATTTATCCCCGGCTCACATCTCTCCATGAGATTCGTTAAAAAGCCTGACTCATATGTAGGCAAGGAGCTCAAGGTAAAGTTTATTGACGTTGAGATCAGTAGCAAGAAGATCGTTGCTTCAAGAAAGGTAGTTCTTGAGGAAGAACGTCGTGCTAAGGAAGAGCAGTTCTGGGCAACTCACAAGGTTGGCGACATAATCAAGGGTAAGGTTAAGAACATCACTCCCTTTGGTGCATTTGTTGACTTGGGATTGTTTGACGGTCTTATTCACATAAGCGAGCTCTGCTGGCGCAATATAGAAAATGTTACAGATGAGGTTAATCTCGGTGATGAGGTTGAAGCAAGAATCGTTGCTATCGACAAGGAAAACAACAGAATTTCTCTCAACCGTCGTTCATTGCTCCCCCATCCGTGGACATTTGTTAACGAAAAGTATGCTGTTGGCGATGTTGTTAAGGGCAAGGTTCTTCGTTTTAACGAATTCTTCGCAACTATCCAGCTTGAGCCTCGTATAGATGCTTCCCTCCACATTTCTCAGGTTGCACGTGCAAGAGTTGAGAAGTTTGAGGATGTTCTTAAGGTAGGCGACGAGATCGAGGTTAAGATTCTTACTGTTGATGGTGACAACCGTCGTATTTCCGTAAGCAAGAGAGCTCTTGAGCCTAAGCCGGAAAGAAAGTTTGACAACACAAGAAAGCCCAGAGCCGAAAGAACAAACGATGCAGAAAATGCTCCTAAGAGAAGAAAATTCCCTAAGACAGAAAAGCAGGAAACATCTATCTATACAAAGGAGAACATGACTATCAATCTTGGCGATTTCTTCCCGCAGGAAATGCTCGACGAGATCAGAGAAGCAGAGAAAAACTGATAGTTAATCATTAAGATCTTCCGTCTTAACAAACTATATAGTATATAAATACCGGAGGCATGAGGATGTCTCGTGCCTTCGGTATTAGCTTTGAAATAAGCGGCAGTTTTTAGTGAGCTTATATACTATGCTTTTTGACCGTAATTGCAGAAAGCATATTTATCTGGGTGTGGCGCAGTTTGGTAGCGCGCTTGAATGGGGTTCAAGAGGTCGCAGGTTCAACTCCTGTCACCCAGACCA
>CAYOGO010000124.1:0-4540 GCA_964403405.1 uncultured Lachnospiraceae bacterium
GCATTGGATTCCGAAACAAGCGTGCAGATAATGGATATTCTTAAAGAAATTGCAAATGACAGGCTCGTAATTATGGTAACACATAATCCGGAGCTTGCAGAGCAATATTCGACAAGAATTATAAGATTGCTTGACGGAAATGTCATTGATGATACGATGCCGTATACAGGCTCGCTCAAAGAAAAGCCTGTACAGACAAAAAAGATAAATAAGAAGGAAAGAAAGAAGAATAAGACTTCAATGTCATTCCTTACAGCATTGTCATTGAGCATAAACAATCTCTTGACAAAGAAGACAAGAACATTGCTTACATCCTTTGCGGGAAGCATAGGCATAATAGGTATCGCACTTATAATGTCTGTTTCCACGGGTGTGCAGAATTATATCAATTACGTGCAGAGAGATACGCTTGCAAGCTATCCGTTGACGATAGAGGGCGAGTCCCTTGATATGAGCGCATTGATGTCGTCATTCATGGGTGTTCGAGGTGAGAATTTTGAGGACAAAAATAATGATACCGATAAGATATACCTCAATTCCGTATTGTACGATATGGTGAACTCATTCAATACTGCGGAGGTCAATAAGAATAACCTTAAGGCGTTTATGGAATACATCGAAAATAACGAGGATTTCAAAAAATACGCCGCTTCAATACAATATTCATACGACTACCCCATGAACATATATACAAAGGATACCAACGGTGATATCGTTAAGTCCGATGTTATGGATCTGCTTGAGGGTATGTTCCAGTCTGCGGGAATGTCTACATCGTACATGTCTAAAATGACGACGATGGAGATATGGGAGGAGCTTTTGCCCGGTGAGAACGGAGATCTCATAAGTGATATTGTGAAGGAACAGTACGATCTTGTTGAGGGTAATTGGCCGACATCATATGATGAGGTCGTACTCATCGTAAACAAAAATAATGAGGTCAGCGACCTTGTATTGTATTCAATTGGTCTTATAACAAAAGAGGAGATACTTGATATATACAGCTCAATGTCCAATTCCGAGGAAATTGATGTTTCATACGGACCGTGGGATATTACGGACATTATATCGACCGATTCCGCATCATTCAAGCTTATATTGTCAAATGAGTATTATCAGCGTCAGCCTGATGGCACATATACCGATATGTCAGGTAACGGGGCAGGACTTTCAATACTTTACAATGATTCCAATGTGGGAATACCGTTGAAGATCAGCGGTATCATAAAGCCGAATGAGAACGCAACATCCGCAATGATTTCGGGCTCACTTGCATATACAAGTGCATTGACAAGCAAGGTGCTTGAGAAGACTTTGGAACAGGATATAGTGAAGCAGCAGCTCAATGATAAGCTCATTGATGTTATAACGGGGCTTAAGTTCAAGCCGATGGATTATTCCGAAAAGGAGCTTACGGCAGTTGAAAAGGCAGCCAAAATAACCGAGTATTTTGGCAGCTTGCCATTGAATGAGAGAGCGGAAATATACAAAAAAATACTTGTAACGCCGTCCGAAAGCTATGTTGCAGGTAAAATACAGCAAATGATGACGGTAATGTCACCGGATCAGATGCAATTGGTGCTCTTGAATGCCATAATTGCACAGTATCCTACAATCACCGAGGAACAGGCAAAGCAGTACATCGATACTCTTGATGAGGAACGCCAAAATCAGCTTATCATGGCTGTGTTTGCTGCACAGATACAGTCGGAATATAAAAATCAGGTGTCTGTAACACTTGCGGGAATGACAAATGAGCAGGTTGCTGCAATGTTTGCTTCGTCACAATATACGGAAAACGATTATGCCGCATTCTATGAAGAATACATGCCGAGCGAGTATTCGGAGTCTACTTATGAAGACAATCTCTCACGTTTGGGCTATGTTACAAAGGATAATCCAAGTAGAATAAATATTTACGCAAGCACATTTGAGGATAAGGACAAAATATCCGAGCTTATCGATGAATACAATAAGTCGGTGACAAATGAGGATGATGAGATAGAGTATACGGATTATGTTGCTTTGCTCATGTCGTCAATAACAACTGTTATAAACGCCATCTCGTACGTTCTTATAGCGTTTGTTGCAATATCACTTGTTGTATCATCCATAATGATAGGTATAATAACATATATTTCAGTGCTTGAAAGAACAAAGGAAATAGGTGTTTTGAGAAGCATAGGTGCATCAAAGAAGGATGTTTCCAGAGTATTCAATGCCGAAACGCTTATCGTCGGTTTTACTGCAGGTGCAATGGGTATTTTGATAACGTTGCTTTTGCTCATACCGATAAATGCAATTCTTGTTGCTTTAACGGGAATACTTAATCTTAATGCGATCTTGCCGTATCAGGGCGCAATAATTCTTGTGCTGATAAGTATGGCATTAACCTTGATAGCAGGACTTATTCCGTCAAGAATCGCCGCAAAGAAGGACCCCGTTGTGGCACTCAGAACAGAATAATACAGTATCATCTTGAGGGCTTGGTTTTGTAAACTTTGCCCTCTTTTTTATTTTGTGCTTGCAAATAGATAAATTATGTTGTATAATTAATATGAGATAGTACGAGGTATTTTGACATCATTTTTTTTGAGGGGGAAATATGGAGCTTACAAAGGAGCAGGAAGTACAGATACAAAAAACAGGGCTTGAAATGCTCAAAAGCTTTGTTGACATTTGCAATAAATTGGGGCTGAAGTATTATACCCTCGGAGGTACCATGCTCGGAACGGTCCGTCACAAGGGCTTTATTCCGTGGGATGACGATATTGATGTCGGAATGCCCAGGGAGGACTACAATGCTTTTATGCAAATGGCACAGGAGCTTTTGCCTGAGCATTATTTTTTGCAGAGCTTTGATTCGGATCCTGAATATCCGTTGTGCTTTGCTAAAATACGTGATTCAAGGACAACGTATATAGAAACGGCGTTTAATAACAGAAAAATGAACCACGGTGTTTTTATGGATATTTTTCCGTTGGACTATTATCCCGATTCCAAGGTAAAACAGCTCATGTTTGACAAAAAAATGAGCATTTACGATAAAAAAATACGTGATTCATTAAATGTACCCCGGCCGAAAAAACTTAGGTCAAGGCTTTTATCGATTATTGTTGATATTCTGTTGCAGGACGTGCATACGGCTTGTGAAAAAAAGGATAAATTGATGTCATCCGTGAAGACAAGCACGATCCTTGCAAATATATGCAGTCCATGGACCAAAAAGGAATATGTGCCTGCAGAGTGGTTCGGCAATGGTGTTCAGCTTGAATTTGAAGGACTTTGCGTGACTGTGCCGGAGCATTACGACAAGTGGTTGACACGTGTCTACGGTGATTATATGACCCTCCCGCCGATAGAAAAGCGAAGGACACATCATAATATCGATGTGATAGATTTTGACAGCTCTTACAAAAAATATATACAATAAGTATTTTCTGCTTATTGTTTGATTTTAAGAATAAAGGATATACAGAAATTATATATGAATACAGCGATAATACTTGCAGGAGGAACGGGCAACAGGGTTGGCGGATCCGTACCAAAGCAATTCATAAAGGTGAGAAGTAAGCCCATTTTAGCATACACATTGGAGCTTTTTCAGTCCAATCCCAATATTGACGCCATTGAGGTGGTATGCCATAAGGATTGGATGGATGAGGTCGAGGCTATATGCAGGGATTATTCAATAACAAAAAAGCGTTGGCTGTGTACGGGCGGAGCAACCTTTCAGGAATCAACCATCAATGCGGTGAATAATCTGAAAGGTAAAATTGCTGATAATGATATTGTTGTTATTAGCTTCGGAGTGTCCCCGTTAACGCCGCAGGAGGACATAAATGACAGCATAAGAGTCGCAAAGGAGCATGGCAATGCCATTGCTGCTGCCGACATCAGCTTATGTACATGTATAAAGGATGACGAATACAGCACCACACAGAGCATAATAAGAGAAACATTGAAGGGCTTTGCCAATCCGTGGACATTTAAGTTCGGTGAGCTGTATGATACATACAGACAAGCTCAAAGCATGGGGATATTGGACAGCATAGAGCCGCACACGACGTCATTGTATCTTGCAATGGGAAAGAGGCTGTGGTTTTCACAGTACACGGCGTGCCAGTCAAAAATAACGCATAAAGAGGATATTGACGTGTTTGAAGGTATGCTTTTGCTGGAGGAACAGAGAAACAAAGAAAACAACGGAGACAAAAATGATCAATTACAAAGAATTTGAAGTATTAAAGACGGTATTGTGCAAAAAAGTGATCCTTCCCGAGCAAATATACAGCAGCAGCTACTACAACGCTTTTGATTCCGTTGATGAGGTGGCGGACATTACAGTATCGCTTGAGAAAAAGGGATATATAAAAAGCGGTGAGGTGACGGAGAATGCAGTTGCTGAAATAGAACCGTGTAAGGTGACAAATGCCGTTATTCTGGCTGCAGGAGGGCTTGACGTTTCAGCAAAATCCGTTTATTCCATGCCAAAGGGGCTTTTTATGAAGAATGGTGAAACATTGATAGAGCGTCAGAT
>CAYOGO010000125.1:0-4496 GCA_964403405.1 uncultured Lachnospiraceae bacterium
ATGTCGGCATCCTGCTCAATGGCACCAGAGTCTCTAAGGTCACTGAGAACAGGTCTGTGATCCGTTCTTGCATCGGGACCTCTGCCAAGCTGTGCAAGACAGATTATCGGTATCTCAAGCTCCTTTGCGAGGGACTTAAGATCTCTTGATATCTCCGCAACCTCAAGCTGCTTGCTGCCAAGCTTGCTGTTACCCGTAATAAATTGCAGATAATCCACAAATATCGCCTGAACATTGTGCTCAATCTTCATTTTACGCGCCTTTGAACGTATTTCCGCAGTAGTCACAAGACTGGAATCGTCAATATATATCGGCACATCGGTCAATGCACGCACGGCGTCCTGCATCTTCATCCATTCGTCGTCATTCATCGTTCCGCTTCTTATTTTTTGCAACGGAATGTTTGACTCCATACTTATAATACGCTGTACCAGCTGACTTGCGGACATTTCAAGGCTGAACATACCCACGGGCATGTGGCTTCTTGCGGCAATATTGTACGCCATGCTGAGCGCAAGACTTGTTTTACCCATTGCAGGACGTGCGGCAATTATTATGAGGTCCGTTTTTTGAAAGCCTGCCGTTACATTATCAAGATCAATAAAGCCCGACGGTACGCCGATTATCTGACCCTTATTTTGTGCAATACGCTCAATATCCATGTATGCATCAAACATTATATCGGTAAAATCCCTGTAATCCTTGACACCTCGATTCATGGCAATACTGAATATCTTCTTTTCAGCAGCATCAATGAGGTTTTGTGGTTCCTCCGCTCCCTCATAGGTCTTAGTCATTATCTCCTGCGACATGGTTATAAGCTGACGCAATGTTGTTTTTTCGTGCAGTATATCGATGTAATTGTCGATATTTGCCTGCACGGGCACAACATCCATAATGAGCGATACATATTCAAGACCACCAACTATCTCAAGAGTGCCTCTCTTATTGAGTTCATTGACAAGCGTTATCATATCCAACGGCACGAGATCGTCATTAAGCGAGCTCAATGCATTGAATATCTCCCTGTTGTTGTCCCAGAAAAAATCCTCTGGTTTTAATTCCTCCAATGCCTTTCTTGCATGGTCGGAATTTGTGAGCATCGCACCTATTACGGCCTGCTCCGCTTCCTGATTGTTAGGCAGTGTCTGTGCCATGATAATATCCTCTTAAAAACCGTTTTAATCCTTTTGTGCAATTACAATGCTTACATTAACATGAACAGCTGTGTGCAGCTTTATTTCTGCCGTATATTCACCGAGAGTTTTGATAGTATCGGAAAGTGTGACCTTTTTCTTATCAATATCAAACCCCATAGCCTTACCTATTGCGTCGGCAACCTCCTTTGATGTTACGGAACCGAATATCTTATTGCCTGCTCCCGTCTTCTGGTAAATGGTAAACGTCTTATCCTTGAGCTGAGCAGCCTGCTCCTGTGCCTTTTTGAGCTCCTGAGCCGCCTTGAAATTTTCGGAAGCCTTACGATTTTCTAGTTCATTTATGTTTGTCTTTGTTGCTTCTATTGCAAGCTTTCTGGGGAAAAGGAAATTTCTTGCGTATCCGTCATTTACCTCTATAACGTCATCCTTTTTGCCCTGTGACTTTACGTCCTGTATAAGAATTACCTTCATTTTATTATATCTCCTTATGTAAAATATACTGAATCAGATTTTTGATCATCGCACGGAAAAATGCTATGGCATTTTGCTATGATCCGCCACGATACATTATACTTTATTTTACCACATATTAATGAAAAATGCAAGACGGTGCATAAAAAATTAAAAAGACGATCCGCAAAAAGTACTCCTCCGTTATATAAAGACGACAAAAAGTGCTGTCGGGTTGCGTAGGATCATATTTTATACTGTTCAATTTAACTGTTTTGTGGTATAATAATTGCAAACGAGGTACAAACTTCGTTTGCTTTAATGCAATTATTGAACCGATCAAGGTTGAGTTGCGGATAACGCAACTCATTATGGTATAATAATTGCAAACGAGGCACAAACTTCGTTTGCTCTGATGCAATTATTGAACCGATCAAGGTTGAGTTGCGGATAACGCAACTCATTATAGTATAATAAATACAATATTATTTTCGCTTTAGCAAAAATGTAACAGTCAAAAGCGTTAGCTTTTGATTGTGGTATAATGTAAGCAGACAAAAGGGCAAAAGCATAAACATTTTTAAGTAGGTTTTTGGAGGTATACGGTGAAAAAATATCTTCTTCCCATCACCATGGTCGCAGTATTTGAAGCAGTTGCAGTCACTCTGTGGTTGACCAAGGATAATATATTCTATCTTTTGAATTTCAGCTACATAGGCTGCTCCGTTGCGCTCGGGCTTACTCTGTACATAAGAAAATATAAAAACGCACGCCGTATTTCTCAGCTGCTTGTCGGCTTGTACATGCTGCTCTATCTAGGAGCTTATTGCAACGAAAACATGCAGATAGAGGGCTTTTGGTACTATCTCTTTACAGGTGTTTTTGAGGCTGCCACAATACATTATGCGGTTGCTAAGATATTCGGTCCGTTAATATTCGGCAGGGGCTGGTGCGGATACGCATGCTGGACTGCCATGGTGCTGGATTTTCTGCCATATAAGGCGCCCGCACATCCGCGAAAAAAGATCGGTTGGATAAGATACACGGTCTTTGCCGCATCGCTCATGTTCGTGCTTGTGCTTTTCCTCACGCATTCCGGGAATATGGAAAAAGTAATGTTTTGGTCATTTTTGATCGGGAATATCCTGTACTATGCAGTCGGGATCGCACTTGCCATTGCATTTAAGGATAACCGAGCATTTTGCAAATACATATGTCCGATCACCGTATTCATGAAGCCCATTAGCTATTTTTCACTGATAAGGATCAAATGTGACAAAAACAAATGCATATCCTGTGGAAAATGTAAACGGGTCTGCCCCATGGATGTTGACATGACGGACAATTCATTAAAAAGAAAAAACGGCACGGACTGTATTTTGTGCTTTGAATGCAGCAAGATCTGCCCCCAAAAAGCATTATGACAAATGCTCCGTCGATAGTGTCGGTAAAATATAAATAATCATTTCAGGAGATATAATAATGTATACAAAACAGATTTCGGATTATATAGACTCGCAAAGAGATAATATGCTGCGTGACATTGCTCGTCTTGTAAGCATTCCGAGCGTCAAGGGTACGTCCACGGACACATGTCCGTTTGGGGAAATGCCCGCCAAGGCTCTTGCAGAAGCACTTGACATTTGCCGCGAATGCGGTCTTGAGACAGTCAATGTTCACAACGCCATAGGCTTTGCGGATATCAACAGCAAGCCTCTTGAGCTCGGTATTCTTGCACATGTCGATGTTGTCCCGGAGGGTGAAGGTTGGTCAAGCGATCCATATCATATGGAATATGCTGACGGTAACATCATAGGCAGAGGAACAAGTGACGATAAGGGGGCAGCCGTTGCCGCAATTTACGCAATGAAGGCAATAAAAGCACTTGATATCAACTTAAAAACAAATGCCCGCATGATAATCGGTTCGGATGAGGAATGCGGATCGGGTGATCTCCCCCATTATTTTGATAATTACGAGACACCGAGGTATTCATTCTCTCCCGATGCGGAATATCCATTGATAAATATCGAAAAGGGCAGATTTGCACCTCATTTTGAAGCAGAAATACAAAACGAGGATCACATCATAATGTTTGACAGCGGTATCGCCGTAAATGCAGTACCCCATATAGCCGTAATGAAATTAAAGAATGTTGATGTCGATAAAGTTAGCACAGCATGTAAAAAAATATCGAATTTAACAAAAATCAGCTTTGATGTAATGATCGACGATGGCATTATCACCGTAACAGCATATGGCAAGGCAGCACATGCATCCACACCGTCAATGGGTAACAATGCTCTCACGGCAATGCTGTCGGTTATTTGCGAGCTCGACATTGACTCATCTGCAAGCAGATCCTTTACGGCACTTGCAAGACTGTTTCCGCATGGTGATGCAAACGGCAATGCCATGGACGTTGCAAGAAGGGATGATGTTTCGGGTGAGCTCACAATGTCTCTTGATATTCTCAAATTTGACGGCAAAAAGCTTTCGGGAAGCATCGATTGCAGAATGCCTGTTTCTGCCAATGAGGAAAATACCGCATTACCGACAATAAAGAATCTTGAAAATATAGGCTTTAACGTATCATCTGTCGGTGTGGTACCGCCCCACCATGTTGATGAAGACCTGCCATTTATAAAGACTTTGCTTTCCGTATACGAAAAGCATACCGGACTTAAGGGTGAATGCATGGCAATAGGCGGCGGAACATATGTTCATGACATAAAAAACGGCGTTGCATTCGGCTGTATAATGCCAGATATCGATACTCACATGCACGGAGCAAATGAATTCATGCCGTTTGAGGATCTTGTGACCTCTGCAAAAATATTTGCTGATGCGATTATAGGGGTATGCGGTCTGGAATAAAAGATACGG
>CAYOGO010000126.1:0-4485 GCA_964403405.1 uncultured Lachnospiraceae bacterium
GGACACCCTGATTAAGAGTCAGGTGCTCTACCAACTGAGCTAAAGGTGCATTTGGAGCGGAAGACGAGATTCGAACTCGCGATTTCCACCTTGGCAAGGTGGCACTCTACCACTGAGTCACTCCCGCATTAAGCGTCATACTCACGACGACCTCTATATTATACATCAAAAGACATATTTTGTCAATAGCTTTATTTGAAATTTTTTATAAAAAACGGAGGATGATCATCCTCCGTTCGTCGGCATTCCGCATATGCAATCCTGTTGCCCATTATAAGCCTTACAATCATCACTTTCTCGGTATCTCGCTGATAACATTTATCACTCCGTTTTCCATTGTAAGCTCGTTTGCCTTGTGCCTTATAATATCTATCTTTGCAGACAATTCTTCGTTTACAAGTCCCTTCCGCTTATAATCCTCAAACCTGTTCAGCATATTCGTAAGCACATTCATGGCTTTACTCTGTGTTTCAAGAAATGCCTTGTACCTGTCCCACGGTGTAATGTTTTCCCATTCACTTGCACTGTTCTCATTTTCCTCTATATGCCGTTTTTCAATGCTTAATATATTTTCTCCCTCAACATACATAAGCTGCTGTGCCCTGATTATGGCAGCGTATTGAAGTAATATATTCTGCCAGAGTATTTCAACAGCACTCGACTGCTCTATAACACTCATTATCTGTGCAGTCTGCTTAGGCAGCAGTTCAAGCACGGGTGAGCCTGTCAGCTCGCCCTGCTTTGATGTTCCTCGCTCCGACAGCAGCTCAAGCATATTGTCCCATGAGTCACGCTTGCTCCAATTAAAGACCGTTCTCACGCTTACGCCAAGATGCTCCGCTATCTCTTTTTTTGTTATGTTTCCGCGACTGTTGAGATACATACAGAACGCTTTTTCTTTTAATTCGGATCCTTTAATAAAAAACACCTCTTTTGCCATATATATATCGCAATGACATTATATATCACAAATGTAATGTTTTTTTCGGAAATCAAACATAAAAAAATAACAAAAGCTCTCCCGATGGAGAGCTTGACAAGTCTTACAGCAAATATGTCAGACTTCGCACCTTACCCAAAATATTTATCCCTTCGGAGGTATCCTTTTCACTTTGCGGTATAATAATGACCCTGCCATCCTTTATTCCCGCCAAATAGTTGCATTCATCATTCTGAGAATTTCTCGTAACAAGAGCCCATCCGTTGCCAAAGCTTGTCTCAACGGCAATAAAAAACACCTCATTTTCATCCTCATGGTCCGGCAAAAGGTCATTTGGCGACGCATGACCGCATATATCATCATTCAAAAAGGCGTCAGCATTCTCATACATCGGAATTATCGGATAATTTTTGTAATCCAATGCAATATCCTCCTTAACGGATCGATAGCTCACAGTCAATTCTTCCTTACCCATCAGATAATCCAACGATACGCCAAAAAGAGCTGACAGCTTTACAAGCGTATCCTTACCCGGACTGCGTTTATCGGATTCATACATACATACAAAGCTCTTTGTTTTGCCGATATAATTCGCCACATTCTCCTGCGTGTACTGCTTTTGTTGTCTGAGCTCCTTCAGCTTTTCCCCCATACTTATCTTCATATCGATAGCTCCTTTGTTACATCATTTACATATATTATATTCAATTTGAATAATTTTTGCAAATATTTTTTCGACATTTTTTGAAAAAATGTCGTTTTTTGTCGTTTTATTGGTAAAAATGTCGATTATATCTTTTATATGTCTTTTTAAATTTGCAGTTGACATAAAAAAACGTTTAGTGGTATAATCATATTAGTTAACTTAAAGTTAACACAGCATAGTACAGGAGACACAAACATGAATACAACACGTAAACAAGCATTGACTCTCAAGGACTTCCGTCTTAACAAAGGCCTCACTCAGGCAATGGTTGCAGACATTGTAGGTATATCGGTATCACATTACTGCAATATTGAAAATCGCAACAGAGGCATCAATTATCACATTGCAAAGCGACTTTCGGCTTGCTTTTCAACAAGTATTGAGAATATATACAAATATTCAGGATATTGATCCGGAGGCGCCCCATGATAACCGACAAAAGCACTCTGCTCAGAATAATAGAATTCTATCTTACAAACGAACACCTCATACACAGAGAATTGCTCTACAAAAAGCAGCTGAAAATGACCGACAGCTGCATATGCGTGCACAAGCTGCTCACCCCCATACCATATTGCGAAGCAGAATGCCTGCTCTCTTGTATAACTAATGTAACAAAAGGCTATTCTACATCCAAGGCAGAATACATCCGTATGCGATACCGCAATAAATGCACACTCGATGTCATATGCGGCTTTTTGGATGTGAGACGAAGCTCTCTGTTCAAAATGGGACGAGATATTCTTGAAGAAATAATCTACAACGTCCTTTTGGATGACAATGCCCGACAATACATCACTCACGCCGACACAAGCTGCTATTTTTTACAAAAGCATGTATAATGCAGTATTTCGTACACATAATAGAAGTATCAATCGAAAGGATGTACTGTTACTGTTTATGTTAAACAAACGTCTCGGCGCACAGACCGTAAAACTTTCCAACTCTCCAAGCATTATCGGCATAGGCACCGCCGCCGGTAAAAAGGAATGCATGGGACCAATAGGTAAATATATAGATATCGATCTCGATCAGACCACATGCAAGCTACCTTCGTGGGAGCTTGAGGAGCGTGATATGCTTCAAAAAGCCGTGGATACGGTATTGTACAAAACAAATATCCCAGAAGGGAATATCAATTACATGCTCATGGGTGATCTGCTCAACCAGATAGTTTCCTCATCTTACACTGCAAGATATAATGCAATACCATTCATAGGTCTTTACGGTGCGTGCTCCACAATGGCATTATCTATTTCCGTTGCGGCAATGCTTGTTGACGGCGGATTTGCAGATCTTACCATAGCAGGCACGTGCTCACATTTTTGCACCGCGGAAAGACAGTACCGCTATCCCCTTGAAATGGGTGTACAGCGCACCGCATCATCCCAATGGACCGCCACAGGGGCAGCCGCACTTATTATAGGCAAGCATACTGATTCTCACCCCTCCATAACTCATGTTACAACGGGCAAGGTCATAGATTACGGTGTGACCGATGCAAACAATATGGGTGCCGCAATGGCGCCTGCCGCCGCAAATACCATCAAAGCACATTTTGAGGAGACCGGCAGACGACCGGATCACTACGATGCGATCATTACAGGTGACCTCGGCAAATACGGCAAGCAGATAACTGAGGAGCTGCTGAGTGAATACTCCACCGACTTCTCAATGAGGTACATCGACTGCGGCTGTGAGATCTTTGCAGAAGATCTCAGCGTCAATGCCGGAGGCAGCGGTTGCGGATGCTCAGCACTGTACATGTCAAAGATACTGCATGATATGGAATGTAAAAGCCTCAACAAGGTGCTTTTTGTTGCAACCGGTGCTCTGCACAATCCCGTTCTTGTAAATCAAAGCGAAAGCATACCGTCGATCGCCCATGCTGTCGCAATAGAAAATATATAAAGGAGGACATCGCATGGATATGCTGTTAACATACGTCAAGGTGTTTGCCGTCGGAGGTATTCTTTGTGCCGCGGCACAGATACTTATTGACAAAACATCACTCACACCTGCAAGGATACTCGTCGGCTATGTTGTTGCCGGAGTCGTGCTGACAGCCATAGGCGTATATGAGCCGATAGTTAAGTTTGCCTCATGCGGAGCTACCGTTCCGTTGACGGGCTTCGGCTATTCCCTTGCCAAGGGCGTGGAAAAGGCAATAAATGAGCGGGGTGCAATAGGCATACTGTGCGGCGGTATACAGGGCACCGCCACAGGAATTGCCGCCTCAGTTGTTTTCGGATATATATTCTCTCGTATATTCAGATCCGGAATGAAACGCTCCTGATCATTCTTCAATATAGCAGCTTACTATCTCGCCGTAAAACATGGTGTGATAATTCTTGTCGGCATACCATTTGCCGTCAACAGCTTCATCAAGTTCTGCACCCGAAAATTCCGTTTTGCCGAGTACCTTACACTCAAAATGCACGGAACAGCCCTTTATAACTGGTACATCGACCTTTTCTCCGTCTGCAAGCTCAATTCCGCAGGCGGATATTTTATCCTCATTTCTTCCGGAATGTGAGCCGCAATAAGCCAATGCTCCCGACATATCATCTCCCTCAAGAGGAACCGATACCGTAAAAACCCCACTGTTGCTTATCATTCCGTGTGAGTACCTTGATACTCTTACCGGTGCTTCAAAAACAGGCTTTCCCCAATAGACATTTATTCCGCCCCAGCCAATGGTCATTGTGTTGACTCTTCCGTTACACTTTGATGTGAGAAAAACTCCGCCCTTTGCCATTTTTGCAAGCGTTTGCGGTGCAACATCATTGAAATTTACATATTTTTTCATATACTCTCTCCTTTTTATTCTATTGTATTC
>CAYOGO010000127.1:0-4455 GCA_964403405.1 uncultured Lachnospiraceae bacterium
GTCGGGATTGGGGTCATGCTTGCATGCAAATTTCATAGGGAATGTTTCACGGAAGAATTTCTGCGGATCCTTGTCCCCTGTGATCTTTGAGAGCTCCTCAAAACCGCAACGAAGAGCCTGTGTACCGCATTCTTTGTCGTTTGCAAATGCAGGAAGCAATATGAGCGGAATGTCACTGTTTATGAGACGCTGTGCGGCAGGGTAGTCCTGTGTTGCATTGAATTCATCACAGTCGCAATAATCAAGCGAATGTCCGCCGAGCCAGATAACACACACATTGTCCTTTATTGAGGGATCAATGAGGTAAGCGGAAATTACGTTTGAGCAGCAGCCTGTTGCGAGTATGTATATTATTTCGTCGGATTCCTTTACTGTATTTATTATATTTCTTGCGGCAGGGCTGTCAATGGGGGCATAGTCGTTTTCGGGAGAAAATCTGACGTCGGAGCCCTTGAATACGGAAATGCTGCCGTCATTTTTCCCGCAAATATCGAGAATGCGGAAGGTCTCATCGTAGCTTTCTTCCATACCGCCCTTGAAATCTGCAACCTTGTTGTTGTCAAACGGAGCCGCATTTACGGAAAGAAGATCTATTTTATCGGATCCGAGGCAATATGCGAGAGCGTATTGGTCATCCATTTCGTTGTACATGTCTGAATCGAGAATGCATTTTTTTACTCTGTCTGTTCTGATGTCGTCTAAAATTTGTTCAAGTGTCATAATTAGATCCTTTCTGATCTATGATCGGGTTTGATTGCTTGCAAGTAAAGCTTGCGGTAAAGCGTGCAGACTGTAAAGCTGACCATTACGATAATATACAGCACATACTTGCAAAATATTTTTCTATATTATATCAAATAGCAATTTTGATGTTAATAAATAATAAATAAAATGTGCAATTATTTGAAAAAGTCGGGAAGAAAATGCATTTTGTAAGTGGCAATTCAACTAAATCAAACAAAAAAATGTTGTTTTAGTATATATTTATTGTTGACAAAATCGTGATTTTGTTTTATACTATACATGTAACAATGGGTGTGTTGTACGCATAGGAAAGGATAGTTACATTATGCCGAAATTTGATTCATCACATATAAAAAAATCCGAAAGAATAGAAAAGCTGAAGAGCGAGCTTTACGCAAAGCTTCCGCAAATAGAGGCGGACAGAGCTGTTTTGCTCACTCAGTCGTATATGGAGACTGAGGGCGAGCCTATTATTACGCGCAGAGCAAAGGCATTCAGGCATATTCTTGAAAATATACCGATAACGATAAGGGACAACGAGCTTGTTGTAGGTAGTGCAACAAAGCAGGCAAGAAGCTGTCAGGTATTCCCGGAGTTTTCGTTTGATTGGCTTGAAAAGGAATTCGATACGGTGGAGCACAGAAGTGCGGATCCGTTCTATATTTCCGATGAAACAAAAACGACACTCCACGAGGTGTATAAATATTGGAAGGGCAAAACAACGAGTGAGCTTGCTTATTCCTACATGGCACCTGAGGCAAGGATTGCAATCGATCATAATATTTTTACACCGGGAAATTATTTTTATAACGGTGTCGGACATGTTACCGTTGATTATGCAAAGGTACTTAAGGTCGGTTACAGAGGCATAATAGAGGAAGTAAAGAATGCAAGGGAAAAACTCGGTTTTGGTGACAGCGATTACGTAACAAGAAGTGCGTTTCTTGATGCTGTTGAAATGAGCTGTGAGGCGGCAATAACATATTCAAAAAGATATGCAAGGCTTGCACTTGACATGGCACAGAGAGAAAGAGATATAGAGAGAAAGCGTGAGCTTTTGCAAATAGCACAAAATTGTGCTTCAGCGCTTGAAAACGGATCAAAAACATTCTGGGAGGCTTGTCAGTCATTCTGGTTCGTTCAGATGCTCTTGCAGACGGAATCTAGCGGTCACTCAATATCTCCGGGAAGATTTGACCAATACATGTACCCGTATTACAAAAAAGATATTGATTCGGGCAGTATTACAAGGGAATTTGCACAGGAGCTCATGGATTGCATATGGGTAAAGCTCAACGATCTCAACAAGGTGAGAGATGAGGCATCTGCCGAGGGATTTGCAGGATATAGCCTTTTCCAGAATCTTATTGCAGGCGGACAGGATATTTACGGCGAGGATGCCACAAATGACCTCTCGTTTATGTGCATAGAAGCAACTCTCCATGTAATGCTTCCTCAACCGTCATTCTCCGTGAGAGTTTGGAATAAGACCCCTCATGAATTTTTGGTGAGAGCGGCAGAGCTCACACGCACGGGCGTCGGCTTGCCTGCATATTACAATGATGAGGTCATAATCCCATCGCTTTTGAGCAGAGGTCTTACAATGGAGGATGCAAGGGATTACAACATAATAGGCTGTGTTGAGCCTCAAAAGTCATGTAAGACATGGGGCTGGCACGATGCTGCATTCTTTAATATGTGCAGACCGTTGGAACTCGTATTTTCCGATGGCATGGACAATGGCGTGCAGGTCGGCGTTAAAACGGGTGACGTTACAAAAATGAACACGTTTGATGAATTCTATGATGCTTATAAAGCGCAGATGAATTATGAAATCTCGTTGCTTGTAAATGCGGACAATGCAATAGATGTGGCACATGCACAAAGATGCCCGTTGCCGTATCTGTCTTCAATGGTGTATGATTGTATAGGCACGGGAAAAACCCCCGAGCAAGGTGGTGCCGTGTATAATTTCACGGGCCCTCAAGGATTCGGAATTGCAAATATGGCGGATTCACTCTATGCGATCAAAAAGCTTGTTTACGAGGATAAAAAGATAACCATGCAGGAGCTGAAGGAGGCACTTGCCGCAAACTTCGGTAAAAACTCACTTGCAGAGGATAAAATAAGAGAAATAACGGAAAAAACGGCTGTTGAGCTGGCAAAGCAGGGCTATAACGTAACGCAGAGCGATATTCAGAGAATATACAGCGAATTGAAGAAAAACAATAATATTTCGCCTGTGAAGAAAAAACGTTATGAAGAAATTCACGAAATACTTGAGTCAGTGGATAAATTCGGTAACGATATACCCGAGGTCGATGCATTTGCAAGAGATGTTGCATATACGTACACAAGACCGTTGCAGACATTCAAGAATCCGAGAGGCGGAATATTCCATGCAGGATTATATCCCGTATCCGCAAATGTGCCGCTTGGTGCTCAAACGGGAGCAACTCCCGATGGCAGATATGCAGGCACCCCTGTTGCGGACGGCGTTTCTCCGAGTGCGGGAAGGGATACTCACGGACCGACATCATCGGCAAATTCAGTTTCAAAGCTGGATCATTCCATTGCGTCAAACGGCACATTATTCAACATGAAGTTCCATCCGTCCGCACTTGAGGGTAGAAGCGGAATAGAGAGCTTTGTTGCACTCATACGCGCATACTTCGACCAAAAGGGATCCCATATGCAGTTCAATGTTGTCAGCAGAGAAACATTGCGTGATGCACAGGCTCATCCTGAGAAGTATAAGAGTCTTGTTGTAAGAGTTGCAGGTTACAGTGCATTGTTTACAACGCTGTCAAAGTCGCTTCAGGACGATATAATAAACAGAACGGAGCAGAGCGGATTCTGATACTATGGAAAACAGTGAAATATATAAAACAAAGGGCAGGATTTTTGATATACAGAAGTTCTCGGTTCATGACGGTCCGGGCATACGCACGATAGTGTTTCTTAAGGGCTGTATTTTGCGTTGCAGGTGGTGCTGTAATCCCGAATCGCAAAAATATGATATACAGAACATGATAAGAGGCGGTAAAAACGAGGTCATAGGCTATGATACAACCGTCGGTGATGTTATGGAGACTGTGCTCAAAGATATGCCGTATTACCGCAGAAGCGGTGGCGGAGTGACACTGTCGGGAGGTGAATGCCTTTGTCAGCCCGATTTTACGCAGGCACTGCTGTGTGCTTGCAAGGAATACGGTCTGCATACGGCGATAGAATCGACTGCAAGTGTGGAATATTCCGTAATACAGAGAATATTGCCGTATTTGGATCTGTACCTTATGGATATAAAGCATATGAATAGCTCAAAACATATGGAATTTACGGGTCAGCCCAATGAGCGTATAATAGAAAACGCAAAGCGTCTTGCGGCGGATGCAAAGGAGCTTATAATAAGAGTTCCGACGATACCGTCATTTAATGACAGCGATGATGAGATATATGCCATTGCAAAATTCGCAAGGTCGCTTGGCACGGTAAAAGCATTACATCTTTTGCCGTATCACAGGCTGGGGTACGACAAATATATAGGGCTCGGCAGGGAGTATCTTATGGGGGATATTCCGTCTCCGACAAAGGAACGTATGCAGGAATTGAAAAAAGTTGCGGAGTTTGCGGGAATTGCGGTCGAAATAGGTGGATAATATGGATATTTTTGAAAATAACGGTAAACAAAGAATAATTCAGGAGATAGTT